>JASJAY010000061.1 GCA_030066775.1 Planctomycetota bacterium | reverse complement strand
CGAGGGACTGCTGGACGCGTTGCTCGTACGCCCGGCGGATGGTGCCGTCGCTGCTGTACGCGTCGCACGGATCCGGCGCCGGGGCGCAAGGGTCGGGGCAGCACGCGGGCGGGGGGCACGGCTCGCACGGCTCGGGGGGCGGGAAGCCGTTGGCGGGTGCGGCGTCGTCCGGCGCGGGAGGCGCGTCCGCGGGCGCCGCTTCGGGTGCCTGCTCGGCGGGCGCCGGCTCGTCGCCGGCCTCCGTTGCCGGCGCCGGGTCCTCGGTCGGCTCGACCTCGGTTGGCATGGGGGCGGCCGGGACGGGCGGCGCCGGGTCTTCACTGACCGGCACGATCGGCTCGCCGCCGGGCGGCGGCCCGAGCTCGGAGGAGTCCTCCGCCGCGAGCGCCAGACCCGAACCGAGCACGAGCGAAAGACCGAGGACGATCCCCAACCGCACGCACAGACCCTGCATCACCGACCCCCTGGGTTCGAGACCCGTTCCGACAGGCAGGATACGGCCCTGTGCGCCGGGAATCACCTTCGCTTCGCTTCGGCCGGGCCGGGAGTCCACTTCAGGAACTCGTGGGTTCCGATGTCCTCGACCAGGCGGAAGCCGTGGCGTGCGTAGAAGCGCTTGGCGGCCACGTTGTTGTGCTCGACGTTCAGTGTCACCGGGATGCCACGGCGTGCGGCCTCGGCCTTGAGGTCGTCCAACAGCCGCGCGCCGAGGCCGCCGCCCCGGTGCTCCGGCAGCAGCGCCACGTCCAGCCAGCGGGCCTCCGTCTCACGCCAGTCGACCCAGGACCGTCCCACCGGTGCGCCGTCCACCAGGACGATGGCGTGCTCGGCGTCGGGGAAGTGGGTCGTGTAGTGGTGCGCCTGGAGGGCGAACTGGGAGCGGAGGAACGGCTCGCGTTCGGCGGCGGGCAAGGACGCGAGCAGGTGCGCGTCCGGGCGCGCCGAGACGAAGAGGTGGTAGAGGAACGCCTCGTCGTCCGGCGCGGCGGGGCGCAGCGTGTACGCAGCGGCTGTCACGTCATGCGCCTCAGGCGAACACGACCTGGAAGAGGCGACCGGGATCCAGGGTCCCGTGGACGATCGGCACGCAGAACAGCGTGTGCGTGCCCGTGTCCGGATGCTCGATCTCGAGCGTGCCCTGGTCCCAGTCGACGCTTTCTGGCGCGCGCAGGTACAGGGCAAAGGGGCGACGGAGGTGCGCCGGGAGCCGCATCTTCTCGCTCAGGTCCTCGACCCGCTCGAGACGGAGCTCCGCTTCCGCACCGTTCGGATGGCGCGCCGTGAAGACCGCGTCCACGAGCGGCGCGAAGAGCTCGTACGTCGGCTCGGCCACGCGGAATCAGTCGAAGTGCAGGGCGTAGACGTTCGTCTTGACGGTCGTGCGCATGACCGTCTCGCGTTCGACCGTGCCGCCGTACGCCGCAAAGACCGTCACGGTGCCGAGCTCCGGGTGCGTGAGGTCGTAGCGCCCCTCGGCGCAGCAGCGATCCGCCGGTCCTTCGAACGTCGCACTGAAGGGCGCGCGGAACCCCATCGCGGTGGCGTACGGGTTCTCGTGCGAGCGATCGACGACTTCGGTGAGCTCCAGCGGGGCGCGCTCGCCCTCGGCGCTCGTGAGCTCCCAGCCGGGACCCATGCGGTGGTCGAAGTCCGCGTAGGCCAAGCTCGCAAGCACGGCGTCCGCGCCCGTGGGCGCAGGTCGCGAGGGGCCGCCGGCCGCGGGCACCTCGAGTTCATCGATGGAGCCGCCGCCGCCGCACCCCGCGAGGAGGCCGGCGAACGCAGCGCTACCGGCTGCCAGGAAGACGCGTCGGCTGAGGAGGGATGCCATGCGGCGAGCTCCTGCGCTACGAGATGGACGGGAAGATGCCCGTCAGCGCGATGCAGTAGTACATGCCGAGGAACGGCTGGCGGTATGCCCCGCCCGATCCCGTGCTGCCGGTCGTGCCGGCGCCGCCCGTGGCGTTCGTGCCGGCATCCGAGTAGAGGTTCAGCGCGTTGCGATCCGCGTCCTCGGCGACGGCCGGCCAGTTGCCGGAGGGGCTCGTCGTGTTGGCCGCGCCGGTCTGGACGGGGACGCTGAAGCCGTGCGTGTGGGCGGGCAGCTGCGAGGCCGCGATGTTGAGCGATCCGGCCTTCTCACCCCAGCTGATCGTGTCGAGCCCCGCACCGGTGCCGACGTGCACCGGAACGCGACTGCGCAGATCGGGCAACGCGAACGTCACGCGTCCATCGCCGCCGTAGGTCGTGCCGAGCAGGCTGAAGAGCGCGGAGTTTTGCGAGATCTGGAGGATCTGGCCATCGCAGCGTGCCCAGCCTGTCGGCGGGAAGTTGAAGCCGACAAGCATGATCTGGCCGAGGAAGGGGTCGCTCATCCTGGATCTCCGACGAACGGGACGACTGTGATGCAATTGTCCCAGGCCTACACAGGAGGGTCAATCCAAAGGTCCCGGCTCGGCGCCGATCCCCGGACACCGGACCGTTCGGGCGGATCCGGGCGTGCATCCACGCGCCGCTTTGCCACGTAGAACAGGGCGGATGTCGCGTCGCCCTCTGCCCCTTCTGCTGATCTTGATCGCTTGCGTCCAGTTGCCGGCGATGGCAGAGGCCGAGCCGGATCGCCACGCGCCGCCGGGTGTCTTCCGCGCGTGGACGCCGGAGACGTTCGCCCGGGCGAAGCGGGAGCGGCGCATCGTCGTGCTCATGGTCAGCACGACGTGGTGCCACTGGTGCCACGTGATGAAGCGCGAGACGTACGGGGATCCCGCCGTGCGTGCCGCGCTCGCGCGGCACTTCCAGCCGGTGCTGGTGGACGCGGACGAACGGCCCGATCTGGCGGAGCGCTTCCGCAACTACCGCTGGCCGACGACCGCGTTCCTCACGCCCGACGCCGAGCCGATCCTCGCCCTGCGCGGCTACCGCAACCCCAAGGCATTCCTGGGGATCCTCGCGGACGTGCGGCGGCGCGTGGCGCGCGGCGGGCCCCATCCCGGGTTCGACGAGCCGGCGAAGCCGACCGGTGCCCGGTTCGAGGGGGAGGCCGGCCTCGTCCGCATGCGCGACCGGCTGCGCGCCGAGCTGGTCGAGCACTACGACCCGAAGCGTGCCGGCTGGGGCACGCGCCAGAAGTACCCCGTCCCCGAGCCCGTCGAGTACGGCCTGTGGCGCCGGCTGACGGACGGCAAGCCGAGCCCCGCCTACGAGCGCTCGATCGCGACGCTGGCCGCGACCGAGGCGCTCATCGATCGCGCTTGGGGCGGCGTCTACCAGTACAGCGTCGGCGCCACGTGGGATCGCTGGCACCCCGAGAAGATCATGAGCGTGAACGCGGGCGCGCTCACAACGTACGCCGTTGCGCACCGGATCACGGGCGAGACGCGTTGGCTGCGGAACGCGCGTGACGTCGTGCGCTGGTTCGAGCGGTTCATGACGGCCTCGGACGGCCGCTTCTACGGCACGCAGGATGCCGATGCGCCGCGGATGAAGGGCGAGGCGCTCTACCGCCTTGGCGCCAAGGAGCGCGCGCGGCACGGGATCCCGCGCGTCAACCCGCGCGTGTACACGAAGGACAACGGCGAAGCCGCGCTGGGCCTGCTGGCGCTCCACGCGGCAACCGGGGACGTCAAGCCGCTGGCGATGGCGCGGCGCGCGCTCGAGCAGGTGCGCGCGAAGGCCGTCCGGGCCGACGGCATCGTCGTGCACGAAGCGGAGCGGCCGAACGCCCCTCTGTTCCTCGCGGACCACGCCGTGCTCGGGCGTGCGTTCCTGGCCATGCACCAGGCGTCGGCGCCGGTCGATGGGGCGGTGTGGCTCGCAGCGGCGAAGCGCGTGGCCCGCGCGATGAACCAACGCTTCCTCGACCGCGCGCAGGGCGGGTACTTCGACGTCGCGGGCGACCCTGTCACGAACGGCGTCTTCGGGCGGCGGATCAAGTCGTTCGAGCCGAACGCCGTGGCCGCGCGCTTCCTGCTCGAGCTCTTCGCCATCACCGAGGATCCCGCGTACGAGCGTGAGGCCACGCGGGCGATCACGGCCGTCGGGCGCGTGAACGCGATCGACGCGCATTGGCGGTACAGCGCAGGCCTCTTGATTGCGGTCGAGCAGCGGCTCGCGCCGTGGGTGCGCATCGAGATCGTCGGCGATCCCAAGCGTCCCGCGTACGCGGCGCTCGTGAAGCGTGCGCGCGCACTGGCGCGGGCGCATCCGGGCGTCTACTGGACGGCGCGCGCGGAGGGGGCGGACGCCCAGCCGGCGGCGCTCGTCTGCGGGCGCGGCACGTGCAGCGATCCGGTCGAGGATGCGCTCACCCTGGCGCTGGTCGTGGACCGCGTGTTGGCGCGCTGATCCGCGCCTGTGAACGCGAGGTTCAAGGGCGCGCCGGGACGCACCGGCCTGCACCCGCAGGATGCCGATGGGGGGCCATGGCACCGCACCCGTCTGCCCCTGCGCTCGACGCAGCCCGTGTCGCCGATCTGCGCGCCCTGGCGGGCCCCGACATGCCCGATCTCGCCGACGAGGTCGCGCGCATCTTCGTGGAGGCCTCGACGGAGGGCATGGAGCGCCTGCTCGAGGCGACGGAGGGGGGGCGGGCGCCCGACATCGCCCACGAGGCGCACCGCCTCAAGGGCAGCTGCGGCAACATCGGCGCGATGGTGCTCGAGTCGCTGTGTGGGGCGATCGAGCAGGACGCGCGCGCCGGGACCCCCGTGGCCATGGCGGCCGCACGGGGGGCCGAAGCAGAGCTCAGCCGCGTGCTCGAGGCGATCGCGGAGGAGTTCGACCTCGGCTCCTGAGCAGGACAGAATCGGGCCCATGACGACGCCCGATCCCGTGCCCACCGCGATCCGCCTGGACGTGAAGACCAACTGGCTGCGCATCAACTGGAGCGACGGCGAGGAAAGCGCCTACGAGGGCTCGTACCTGCGCATGATCTGTCCCTGCGCCGCGTGCCGCGGGCACGGCCCCGGCCAGGTGCCTGCGCCGACCGCGGAGCAGTGCGCCGGTGTGCGCGTCACGAACGCGGAGGGCGTGGGGTCGTACGCCATCCGCTTCGACTTCTCGGACGGGCACACCACGGGCATCTTCGCCTTCGACTTCCTGCGGAAGAACCGGCCGGAAGCCGAAGGCGAGGCGCGCGCTGAGTAGGAGTCCGAGCTAGCCCGTGAGCGAGGGCTTGGCGCCCAGAGAGACGCCGACGCTCGACTTGTCGAAGCGCACGTACTCCCACTCGAAAGCGTTCTTGTTGATGCCGGTGCGCGGCGGGGCGATCCAGCTCGCGATCTGGCCGACGCCGAGGGACGGCTTCATGAGCGACTTGACGAAGGCCTTGTCCGTCTCGTTCGGCAGCCAGCCGTCGCGCTTCGCGTCCCACTCTTCCTGGGTGATGCGGTTGCCGTCGGTGTCGAAGTGCACGCCGCTGTAGACGCCGATGTCGCGGTTGAAGCGCCGGTTGGGCAGGTAGACCCGCTCCTCGCGGCCGGCCTTCTCCAAGACGCGGTTCCACCGGTCGCAGACGAACTTGCAGTCGCCGACGTAGCCGTCGCGCAGCACCTCGTTCATGGCGTTGCGCAGCGGGACCTCCTCGTTGGTCATGCCGCCGTTCTGCGGGAGGGGCAGGTTGTAGATGCCCTCGAGCGCGACGTGGTCCTCGTAGCGCTCCTCCTTGTAGCGACCCTTGAGGCCCGCGGCGAAGTACATGGCCGCGTTGCTCGAGCGCTCGCCGCCGAACAGGTTCACCGAGGAGGAGAACCAGCGGTTGATGTAGCGCTGGATCGTCGGGAGGTCGATCGCGCCGTGCTTGCGGATGGCCTCCGGATCCGTGGTGCCGAGCTCGTTCATCACCTCGCAGGTGCGCTGGATGGTGCGGCCCACGCCCGTCTCACCGACGAACATGTGGTGCGCCTCCTCGGTCAGCATGAAGCGACAGGTGCGCGAGCAGGGATCGAACGCGGACTCGGTCAGCGAGAGCAGCTGGAACTTGCCGTCGCGGTCCGTGAACGTCGTGAACATGAAGAAGGAGAGCCAGTCCTCGATCGGCTCGTTGAACGTGCCGAGGATGCGCGGCGAGTCGGGATCGCCCGAGCGGCGGCGCAGCAGGTCTTCCGCTTCCTCACGGCCGTCGCGGCCGAAGTAGGTGTGCAGCAGGTAGACCATCGCCCAGAGGTGGCGGCCCTCTTCGACGTTCACCTGGAAGAGGTTTCGCAGGTCGTACTGCGAAGGCGCGGTCTGGCCGAGCAGGCGTTGCTGCTCGACGCTGGCCGGCTCCGTGTCCGCCTGGGTCACGATGATCCGGCGCAGCATGTTGCGGTACTCGCCGGGCACCTGCTGCCAGGCCTCCATGCCCGCGTGGTCGCCACAGGGAATCACGCGGTCGTCGTCGCGCGGCGTCAGGAAGATGCCCCAGCGGTACTCGGGCATCTTGACGTGCTCGAAGTGGGCCCAGCCGTCGCGACCCACGTCGACCGCCGTACGCAGGTAGATCTCGTCGGCCTGGAATCCTTCCGGCCCCATCGACTTCCACCAGTCGATGTAGTTGGGCTGCCAAGACTCCAGCGCGCGCTGCAGGCGCCGGTCGTCCTTGAGGTTGACGTTGTTCGGAATCTTCGCGTTCAGGTCGACATTACCCATTTACGTCCTTCTCCAGTCGAACACGGGACGTTCCGGCCGGCCGTACAGCGTGAGCGCACCTTGTTCGCCCACGGCGTTCGGCCGCTGGAAGATCCAGTTCTGCCATGCGGAAAGTCGGCCGAAGATCTTGGTCTCCAAGGTCTCCGGACCGGCGAAACGTAGGTTGGCCTCCATCCCCGTCAGCGCATCCGGCGAGAGGCTTGCGCGCTCCTCGATCGCGATGCGGACCTCGTCCTCCCAGTCGATATCGTCGGGCGAGAGCGTCACCAGGCCCGCATCCTGCGCGGCCACCGCGTCCCATGCACCCTCGTGTGCCAGCACGGCCTCGAGCGCCTCGGCGTCACCGAGGAAGCGCGTCTCGAGGCGCGTCAATCCGTTGGGCATCGGCAGCGCGCCACGGTTCAACGCCGAGAGGCGCACCTCCGTGGGCTGCTCGGGGTCGTCGAGCATGTAGCTGCGGTCGGCGGCGAGCGTGAGCTCGAACAGCGAGCCGACGAAGCAGTGCCCGGGCTCGATCAGCGCGAAGACGCTGCGGGCCGTGAGGTCGACGCGCTTGAGCACGCGCTTCCAGTAGGCCAGCGCCTCGAACACGAACCAGTCCGACTCGGCGTGCTCGGCGAGGAACGCGTCGTAGGCGAGCACCTGGTCGGCATCGCCCTTCGACTCGAGGATCAGCGTGCCGATGTCGAGGCGGTTGAAGCGCAGGTCGAGGAGCACGTCGTCGAGCTCGCGAGCGAGGCGCAGCGGCCAGAAGTCGCCGCCCTGCGCACGCGCGGCGGCGGCGTCCGCCGGCGGGGTGCCGTCGGGACCGCGCACGGTGATCGTCGCCGTGCGTCCGTCGATCGTGGCCGACACGTAGCGGTGCGTGACGCCACTTTCCGTGTACTCGCCGCCGAGCGGCTCGAGCACGACGCCGGCATCGTCGGCGCTACGGCCGCGGGGCGCGTCGGCGTCTCCGAAGGAGGCGGCGCGGTCGTCGACCCACTGCTTGAAGCGGCTCGAGGGCACGGACTTGTCGACCAGGCCCCACTTCTCCGCGCGGCGGCCCTTGATGCCCTCCGCGACGGTCGAGAAGACGTCGGCCAGGTCGCGGCGGACCTTGCGCTTGTCGACGAGGCGCGTGAGGCCGCCGGTTCCGGGCAGCACGCCCAGGAGCGGGACCTCGGGCAGGCTGACGGCGCTGTTGCCGTCGTCCACCAGGGCGATCTCGTCGCAGGCCATTGCGAGCTCGTAGCCGCCCCCGGCGCACGTGCCGTTGAGGGCGGCCAGCGTGTGGATGCCGCACTCCGCGCTCATGTCCTCGAGGTAGAGGCGCGTCTCGTTGGTGAACTTGCAGAAGTTCACCTTGAAGGCGTGGGTGGAGGCGCCCAGCATGTGGATGTTGGCGCCGCTGCAGAACACCCGGTCGATGGCGCTGTCGATGACCAGCACGCGCACCTCGGGGTGCTCGAAGCGCAGCCGGCGGGTCGCGTCGGCCAGCTCGATGTCGACGCCCAGGTCGTAGGAGTTGAGCTTGAGGACGTAGCCGTCGCGCAGGCCCTCGTCCTCCTGGATGTTCATCCGCAGCCGGGCGATCGGGCCGTCGAATTCGAGCTGCCAATGCCGGTATTGCTCGGGGGAGATCTCGAAACGAACGGGGGCGAGCGTGGCGGTCATGGGCGGCTCTTGCGTCTGTGTACTCACGGCGGAGGGAAGGTATCGCGCCACCCCTTGCATCGCGACCTTGGATCGGCCCCTCCGGGGGAAGTAGGTCCAGGAATCGCTTTTCCCTATGCGTCGCGAAGCCCTCCATCGTCAAAACGCAAACACCTGTAGGGTGGGGCGTGGCAGCGGTTCGCAGCCGACGTTTGGACCCTCGGGGAGGCGCGTTCGTCTGAACGCATGTGGTGGCCCGGCACCGCCACGACTCCCTGCCGAACCGGCAGCGCACCCCGCGGAGCCCCATGGCCGAGCGCGTCGACAACCGCCCTCTTGCCACCTTGCGCAGCCAGGCTGCGCCCGCCCCGACGCCTGCGTCCGAGAGCGAGCTCATCGACCGCGCGCGTGCCGGCGATCGCGATGCGTTCGAGACCCTCGCGACGCGCGCGATGCCGCGGCTGCTCGGCACGGCCACGCGCATGCTGGGGCCCGGCTTCGCCGCAGAGGAGGCGGTCGCCGATGCGCTCTTCCGCGCCTACCGGCACATCGATCGGTTCCGCGGTGGGGCGCGGTTCTCGACCTGGGCGCATCGCATCGTCTGTCGCGTCGTGGCCGATCGCTACCGGGAGCAGGCGCGCGACCGACGCCTCAAGGGTCGGCTCGGCGAACGGCTCGCCGGCCTGGGCCGTGCCGCCGTTGGCGAGCCGGCACCGGTGGATCCCGGCGAGCGCCTCGCCGACCAGGAGCGCATCGCGCTCGTGCGTGAGGTCGCCATGGGCCTGCCGCCGACGCAGCGCCTGGTGTTGCTCCTCGTCGCGTGGGAGGGCCTCGCCCTCCGCGACGTCGCCGACCTGCTCTCGCTGAAGTACGCCACGGTCAAGTCGCACCTGCACCACGCGCGCAGCACGGTCCGCGCGCGCTGGGCAGCGCGGGAGGGATCCGCATGAGCCTCCCGGATCGCCTCGACCAGGATCTTCGCGCGGCGCGGCCGCCCGACCCGCCGCGGTCGGAGTCGGATCGCGCAGCCGTGCGCATCCTGGCGCGCCTGGCGGTCCGCGATGCGGGTACGGCGGCCCAGCCCGCTGCGCCGCGCCACCGTAGCGTCGTACGGATCGCATCGATCGCGGCCGCGGTGCTCGTCGCCGTCCTGGCGTGGCCCGACGCCTCCAGTCCGCCTTCGGCGCCGACGCCGCCGACCCCCGAGGCATCCATCGCGGGCGCGCCCCGGCACGCCGCGCCCGAGGACCCACTGCGCGCCCTCGCTCGCGAGGCCGTGGCGGGCGACGCGTTGGCGCGTGCGCGGCTGCGCGACCGCGGCGCCGAAGGACGTGCCGCGCTGCTCGCGCTCGCGGCCGGCGGCGGCGAGGACGCAAGCCGGGCGCTTGCCGTCCTGCGGTCGTTCGGCGCCCTGCGCGGACCGCGGGAGGTCGAGCGCATTGCGGCCCTTGCCCATCGACCCGAGCTGCGCAGCGAGGCCGTTGCGCTGCTGGGTTCGGATCTCGGCAAGGCCGGGGCCGCCCACCTCGGTCGACTGCTCGCATCCGAGCCGGAGGCCGAGCCGATCGTGATCGCGGCGCTCGAGCGCGTGGCCCGGCGGGGACGCCGGCAGGCCGCAATCGACGCGCTGATGCAGGGCGTGACCGCCGGTCGCGTCGCCGCCGCCGGCGCAGCAGTTCGCCTCGGCGGTGCCGCGGAGCTCCGGGCCGTGCTGGATGCGCTCCCGGAAGGGCGCGTGGGGGACCCGGCCCTCGCGGCGGTCGTTCGCGAAGGGCCGCGCACGCTCAAGCGCCGCGCGTTGCACCTTGCGGCCCGCGGCGACGAGCGCGCGCTCGTGCTGGCCGCGCGCGCCCGTCTCGACGGCGTCGTCGGCATGCTCGCCCAGCGGGTCGCGAGTGGCGATGCCGAGCGCGCCGGCCTCGCGGTCGGCTTGCTCGCCGAGATGCGTACGGCGCCGGCATGGGTCGAGCTCGGTCGGGCCCGGGACGGCGCTGCGGCGGCGCAGGCGCTCGCCGCGCTCGCGCAGAGTCCCGAGGCGACCCTGGACGGCGTGGTCCACCTGGTCATGCGTCGTCCGCGCGAGGCCCCGGGGGCCCTGGCCGCTCTCGGCGGTGCCGGCGCGGGCGGTCTCGATCGGCTGCGCGGTCTCGCCCGGGTGCCCTCGGTGGCCTCGGCGGTGGTCGAAGCGATCGGTGCCGCCGTGGGTCCGGGTGCCGCCCAGGCACTCGTGGAGCTGGCCGGCCACCCTGCGCGTCGCTACGAGGTCGTTGCTGCGCTTGCGTCGCGTCTGGAGGCCGGTGACGAGGCGGCCGGTAGCGCGCTGCTCGCGCTGGCCCGGGACGGTCTCGAACGGCCGGTGCTGCGTGCGCTCGCCGGCTGCGGCGAGGCGGGTATCCGGTGGCTCAAGGAGGCCGAGCGCGAGCCCGAGCTGCGCCGTCGCGCGCGTGTGTGGCTCGGTCGCCTCGTCGGTGCGCCCAGCCGCAGCGCGGCCAGCAGCCCCAGCGCCATCTAGGCGGTTCGGTCTTCAGTCGTCTTGGCCTGACCCGGCCCCTGGTACGTCTATGCCCTCGGACGATGGAGAGCGCCATGTTGCGACGTCTTTGGATCCCGATCGTGCTGCTGATGCTGGCCCCCTTGCCCGCCGTCCTGGCGGACGAGGACGACCGGGACGGCGCGAAGCACGCGACCGAGGAGTGGCCCCTGTCGGCGCTGCGCGCGCCGCGGACGGTGCGCGGGCCCGAGCTCAATGCACCCGCCGACTTCCAGGAGCAGGTCGAGGAGCCGAGCAACGCGCAGGCGGTGTGGGACTACGTCGGCGGAACGGAGGGCAGCTGGATCGGGTTCGAGGAGTCCGGCGGGCTCTTGGCCGTGCCGTCCGACGTCGTGCGCGAGGTGCTGGCCACCATCCACGCCGACATCTTCGAGACCTACGAGCACCACGCCCTCGACGCGCTCGACGATCGGCTGATCGTGATGGGGCGGCCCGCGCTCCTGCGCGAGGTGCGCCGGACCTACGACTGGGTGCTCGCCGGCATGGCGCCGTCGATCGCGGTGGACGCCGCATACGAGGTCACGCGGCCCGAGGCCCGTGCGCTCGCGAGCGGGCGCGCGCGACTCTTCCCGCGGCGCTGGACGCGGGTCTACCTGCAGCGCACCGACCAGCCGTTCTGCATCGACTTCAACATCGAGATCGCGCAAGAGTCGACGGCCATGGATCCGTACATGGTCCATCTGCCCGAAGGGCAGGAGCTGTACGTGCGCTACCACCCGGGCGAGACGCTGTCCTTGCTCGAGGTGTGGTCCGGCGAGATCGAGCACAGCGACGTGCGCACGATCGACATCGACCCCGTGCGCAACGTGCCCGAGGGCAACGCGGCCGGCAAGCTGAGCTTCCCCGTCTCGCGCCTGCTGCGCGCGCACACCGTGCTCGTGCTGCCGAACGGCAAGGCATCGACACACGTCCTGCGCTTCGACCAGGATGGACGCGAGACGCAGCTGGTGCTGGGCGTCGGCGCGCCGCCCGCCGCGCATCCGTCCACGCAGACGAGCCGGCCCCGGCCGGTGGCCGTGCTGCGCATGGACGCGAGTGCAGGGACGCTCGACTTCGGGACGCGCGACCGGGATCCCGAGGCGTGGATCGAGCGCATGCTGAGCACGGCGTTGGCGCGCGGCTTCGAAGACGACGACCTGCAGCTGCAGTACGTGAGCGCGTCCGGCTGCGTCCTCGCCGAAGGCTTGCCGGCCGTCCTCGCGTTCGCGCGCGAGACCCTCGGGGCCGCTGAGAAGCGGCTCCAGTCGGCGCGCGCCACGGTGCGGGTGCTCACGCTGAGCGAAGCGGCGTATCGCAAGGGCAGCCGCGGCGGCGATATCCGGACGGGTGCGCCGATTGCGGCCGAGTACCTGGCGGGGCTTCGGCCCACCGGCTCGGACACGGGCGCGCGGGTCTCGCTGCCGGTGCTCCTCGGCGTCGATGCGGGCTTCCGGGTCGGGTACTCGGAGCCCGGCCTCTACGACTTCGACGTGGAGGTCGCGCAGCAGTCGGCGGGTCTCGACCCGCAGACCACGGCGCACTTCCGCGGGCTGTCCGGCATGCTGCGGCTCGATCGCCGCGCGGGCCAGACGGTCGTGTCCCTCGACGGCGCGCTCGCCTGGGCCGACGCCGCGGCGGGCACGATCGACCTCAGCTTCCGCCCGCCCGTCGGCATGAACCTGCAGCACGAGCGCTGGTTCGAGGAGCCGACCAGCACGCGCAAGGTCTCGTTGCCCGCCATCGGCGCGGGCGCGTCGCCGCTCGAGGCGGAGGTCGCGCTCACCGGCGCGGCCGGCACGGAGCACGTACTCGCGGTCATCGTGCGCGGCGGCGAGGCGCACCTCGTCCTGGTGTCGGTCGGCGCGCCGTAGCGGTCCGGGATCTCGCCCGCGTGCGCTACTTCGGAAGCACGCAGAGGTGCATGAGCCCGCCTGCCGCGGCGACCGCCATGCGGCCGTCCCCGAGGATGGTGGGGCGGAAGCGGGCGTCGCCCGCGAGGTCGGCGTCGACGATGACGGCCCGCTGCTTCGCGGCGTAGACCCACAGGCGACCCGAGCGCAGACCGGCGACGAACACGCCGTTCTCGGCCGAGAGGCCGCCGCGCGGCTCGCCGTCGAGCTCGCCCACGGCGACGGGCTTGCCGTCGGCCGCGCTGAAGAAGTGCACCCGACCGCGACGATCGGCGACCGCCGCGACGTCGGCGGCTTCCGCCGGCGTGCCGACGAGGTCACCGAGGCCCTCCTTCTGCCAACGCGGCGAGCCGCTCTGGCCGAGGGCGTAGAGGCGGCCGTCGCCGCACGCGACGAGGATGCCGCGCTGGTCGGAGGCCAGGCCGACGACCGCGCCGCGCGCCTTGCGCAGCGGGATGCGGCGTGCGGTCAGCGTGTTCGCGTCGACCCGCACGACGGCGCCGTTGCCGGTGCCGACCCAGAAGGCCCCATGGGCGGCGAGCACGCCGGCCGTCGGGACGATGCCCAGCTCGACCTTGCGCTCGATCTGCCCGAGCTTGAGGACCATCAGGTCGCCGGGCTGCGTGACGAGCGCGACGCGCGAGCCGACCTTGGCCAGGTTGCCCAGGACGCGGTCCGTCTTCGCCTCGCTGCGGATCGAGCCGTCGCGCTGGCTGAGGAAGAGGATGCGGCCGTCGACGTAGGCCAGCACGACGTCGCCGTCGGCGTGGACGGGTCGGGCGCGCACGCCCTCGACGTTCTTGTAGTGACGCGCCCAGATCACCTCACCGCGGCGGGTGCCGTGCAGCGCGACGCGGCCGGAGCGATCCACGACGAGCACGTCGTCGCCGACGGCGATCGGCTCGGCCGTGACCGCGGCGCCGATCTTCGTCGACCAGAGCGTCGCGAGCGGCAGGCGTGCGTCCAGCGTCGTGGGCGGCTCTTCGTCGACGCCCTGGATCACGGTCGTGACGGCGTCGTAGCCCTCGGCGCGCACGACCACGGTCGTCTGCGAGCCCCAGGGGTAGCGGATGAGCGTCGGCGTCTGACCGACCTTCTTGCCGTTGACGAGGATGTCCGCACCGCTCGGCACCGAAGCGACGGTGAGCGGGAGCGTGAAGACGTTCTCGAAGCGGATCTGCCAGTGGCGCTGTACGAGGCCGGTGTAGATCTGCACCGCGGCTTCCAGGTCGCCCTCGGCCTCGGCGGCCTCGGCCGCCTCGAGGTCACGCCGGATGCCGGCGATCATGCCGCGCCGGTCCTTCAGGAACCGGTGGATGCGCAGGCGCTCGATGCGCTCGCGCACGGGCTCGAGGTCGGGCGTCTTCTCGATGTTCTTCACGAGCGTCTCGAGCTCGATGTAGAGCTCGTCCGCCTCGTCGAGGCGACCGCCCACGAGGAGCGCGGGGGCTTCCTTCGTGCAGCGATCGAAGAGCGCCTTCACCTCCATGCGCGCCAGGGCCTGCTTGCAGGCGGAGAAGGAGCCGGCGTAGGTGGACAGCGCACGGCGGTAGCGCTTCGTCGACTCGCGCAGCGCGTTGAGCGCCGTGCGGAAGAGGTCGAACTTCGTGAGCCGGCCGAGACGGTTCAGGAGACCGACGGTGGCCTCGAGCCGCTCGACGTAGGCTTCGTCGCGCGCGACCTCCATCTCCTTGAGATAGGCGCGCAGGCCGTCGGGATCGCCGTCGAGGCGGTGGGCCGCGCTCTTGGCCTGCGCCAGCACGTCCTCGCGCGTGCGCGCGTCGTGGCTCATGCGCCGCGTGACCTCGGCGAGCACCTCGCCGTGCTCCTGGAACACCTTGCGACGGTCCGCGACGGAGGTCGGCTTCTCGAGCTCCTCGACCATCTTCCGCAGCGCGCTCTGGGCGACACCGCCCGGCAAGCCGGCGAGCGCCTCGCCGAACTCGGCGTAGATGTCCTTGATCTCGGGCTTGGTCGGCCCCGTGGTGCGCGGTCCCTGGTGCGTGGGCACGGCGGGGAACATGCGCGACTGCAGCTGGAAGGCCGTCTCGGCCTCCGGGCTGTCGGGGAAGCGATCGATCAGCTCGACCACGAGCTGCTGGGCCTTGCCGAGCTCCCCGTTGTCGAAGGCCGTCTGCGCCTGGCTGAGCAGCGAGCTGGGGCTCGCGGGCCAGAACAGCACGCCGGCCGTGCCGACGATGCCGAGCAGCGCCAGCACCATGGCGGCGCGACGGATCTTGCGGCCGCTGCCCTCCGTGAGGGTGCGGTAGCGGCGCAGGAGGTCGCTGCGCTCCGGCGCGATCTGCGGCAGCACGTCGCGGAAGTAGTTCGCGGCGTCGCGGTCCTGCTTGCGGCGCGCGCGGCTGCCGAGCAGGTGCGCGACGGCGTCGGCGGACTCGAGGAAGCCCTCACGGTGCCCGACCTTGACCATGGCGCGTGCACGCAGCACGTGCGCCTCGACGTTGCGCGGATCGGCGCGGACCAGGTCGTCGCCGAGACGCGCGGCGCGGTCCTCGTCCTCGTGCTCGAGGGCGGCCTGCGCGAGCGTCATGGTGGCGCGTGCGAAGGCGCGCTCGTCGCCCACCGCCTCGGCCGACATGCGCAGGCCGACGAGGGCGTCCTCGTGGTGGGGGGCACGCTCCAGCGCGCCCTGGAAGGCCTTGATCGCCTCCTCGGGACGGCTGGTGTGCAGGAGCAGGTTGCCGAGCCCGCAGCGGGCGGCCATCTCCTCCTCGAAGCGACCGCGGCCGACGGCGACGTCGACCAGGAGCGCCATGGGATCCGGGTTGACCGGCTCGACGCTCGACCAGTGCAGCGCCAGCTCGCGCGCGGCGTTGAAGTGACCGGTGCCCAGGCGCTGGGTGGCCAGGGCGGCCAGCTCGCCGGCGTTCGCGACGCGCGCGGCGCCGCCCTCGACGAGGCGGTGCACGGCCTTGAGCGTGGCGAAGCGCCCGATGCCGAGCACGAGCGCAGCCTCGCTCAGCGTGCGCGTTCCGTCGAGCACGCCGTGCACGGCGGGCGTCGTGTAGTCCTCTTCGTGCTCGCGCGGCAGCTCACCGACCTGCTGCGCCACGAAGAGCGAGGCGTGCATGCCGAACATGCGCGCGATCGCGCCGCGCTCGTCGATGCGCTGCGCGGCACGCAGCAGCACACCACCGGGGTCCACGCCGATGCGGCCGACCAGACCCACGTGGCGCGGGTCGAGCGGTCCCTCTTCGTACCGGAACGTGCCCGTGTCCCAGGTGAGCAGGTCGAGGATGCTGTCCTCGGCCGTGCCCGCGAGCAGGTCCAGCAGCTCGTTCTCCGGCATGGTGCCGGAGGCCACGAGCTCGTCGAGCAGGCGCACGGTCTCGCGCGGATCGCACTGCGCCATGCGCTCGGCAACGCCGCCGGGCACGAGCCCGCGCTGCGCGAAGGCGGCGACGACCTCGGAGGCGTCCAGCGGATCGGGGCTCAGCAGGTAGAGCCCGTCGTCACCGACGTAGAGAACCGCGTGTTCTGCGCCGCGGCGCAACGTGAGATAGCCGCCCGTCCGCCCGGCCAGCCCCGTCTGGAGCAGGTCGGCAAGTCCGAGATGGCCTAGACTTCCTTGAAGGGGCATTCCACGCTTCCACCGGTTTTCGGACCCTGCACACCGGGTCTCGCCGGCCCTATCGGCCGCTCACCCGAGCCATCTGAAGCCGCCAGGGCCCGAATACAGGCGTTTGTGAGGGCAGCGCGAACGGGAGGCGAATCGGGCGGACGCCTCAGGGAGCGGTCGCGAAGAGTGTCTCGATGCGAGTCGCGTCGGGTCGCTCGACCACCCCGCGCTCCGTCACGAGGGCGCTGACGAGGGCCGCGGGGGTGCGATCGAAGGCGGGCGCCCACGTCTCGAGGCCGCTCGGGAGGCAGGCCGGGTCCACGTAGCGGCCCACGTCGTCAGGACGTTGTTCGATCGGGATGTCCGCCCCGGCGACGGTGCCGCGGTCGATCGTCGTGAGCGGCGCCGCCACCACGAACGGGATGCCGTGGCGGTCCGCCGCCAGCGCCAGGCCGTAGGTGCCGACCTTGTTGGCGACGTCTCCAGACGCACTGACGCGGTCCGCGCCCACGATCACCGCATCGACGTGGCCCTCCGCGATCAGGCCGGCCGCCGCGCCGTCGGCGATCACCTGCACCGGCACACCGCCGCGCGCCAGCTCGTAGGCCGTCAACCGGAGGCCCTGGAGCAGCGGCCGCGTCTCGTCGGCGTAGACCTGGATCTCGCGCCCCGCCGCATGCAGCGCGTAGAGCGGCGCCAGGGCGGTGCCGAGCCCCGTGGTGACGAGTGCGCCCGCGTTGCAGTGCGTCAGGAAGCGCGTGCGCCCGTCGAGCCAGGCGGCGCCGTGGCGGGCAATGCCCTCGCACGCCTCGCGTTCGTAGGCGTCGAGGTGCATCGCGGCTTCGAGCAGGACGTCGGTGATCTGCTCCGGGTTGCCCCCGGGGCACGCCCGCGCGGCCCGCAGCCCCGCGCGCACGGCGGCGCCGAGGTTGACGGCGGTCGGCCGCGCCGTCGCGATCCGCTCGGCGCGCGGCGTGAGCCGCTCGAAGAACGTGGGCACGTCGATGGCGGGCTCCGCCAGGGTCACTTCACGCGCGGCCAGCACGAGCGCATAGGCGCCCGCGATCCCGATGACCGGCGCCCCACGGACCGCCAAGCGAACGATGTCGTCCACGACGGTCGTATACGCCCTGTGGGTGAGCCAGGTCTCGTCGCGCGGCAGGCGCGTCTGGTCGAGCAGCTCGAGCGCGCCGTCGCGCCACCCGCCGCGCCAGCGCAGCGGCGTGATGGGCGGCGCCGGCAGCGCGCGGCTCGCCCAGTCTTCCGTCACTGCGACTGACCGTAGACGCGCTGGCGCAGCCGCTCGTTCTTCGAACGCACGGAGCGACGCATGCGCGCGCGGTACGCCTGCAGCCGGTTCTGCAGCTCCTCGTCGGCGAGCGCGAGGATCTCCGCGGCGAGCAGGGCGGCGTTGCTCGCGCCGGCCTCGCCGATGGCGACCGTGGCGACGGGCACGCCGGCCGGCATCTGCACCGTGGAGTACAGCGAGTCGGCGCCGCCCAGCGTCGGCGTCTGGATCGGGATGCCGATGACGGGCAGGGTCGTGAGGCTCGACAGCACGCCGGCCAGGTGCGCGGCGCCGCCCGCGGCGGCGATGAGGATCTTGAACCCCTTGAGGCGCGCGGTGCTCGCGAACGCGTGCACGCGGTCCGGCGTGCGGTGCGCCGACATGACGCGCACGTCGTAGGGGATGTCGAACTCCTCGAGCGTCTCGAGGCAGCGCTCCACGACGGGGTAGTCGCTGTCGCTGCCCATCACCACGCCGACGATCGGCTGGCGGACGTCGATCTCCGTGGTTGCGGCCGCGGCTGCGGCCGCCTCGCCGTTCGTCGGCTTCGACGCGTCCTTCGACTTCGCCACGTGACGACCTAGAGCGACTGGCCGGTGAGGCGGCGGAAGATCTCCTTGTAGGTCGCGCTCGTGCGCTCGACGACCTCGTCGGGCAGCACGGGGGCCGGCGGCGACCGGTCCCAGCCGGCCTCGTCGAGCCAGTCACGCACCTGCTGCTTGTCGAATGACTCCTGGGGCTTGCCCTCCTCGTACTTGGAGGCGTCCCAGAAGCGGCTGGAGTCGGGCGTGAAGATCTCGTCGGCGAGCACGAGCTGGCCGTCGGCGTCGACGCCGAACTCGAGCTTCGTGTCGGCGATGATCACGCCGCGCTCGGCGGCGATCTCGCGCGCCTTGCCGTAGAGCTCGAGCGTCAGGCGGCGGGCCTCCGCGGCGCGCTCGGCGCCCGTGATCTGGGCGGCCGTGTCGAAATCGATGTTCTCGTCGTGGCCTTCCTCGGCCTTGGTCGCCGGGGTGAAGAGCGGGGGCTCGAGCTTGACGGACATCGGCAGATCGGCGGGCAGGGCGTGGCCGCAGACCGAGCCCGTGCGCTGGTAGTCCTTCCAGCCGCTGCCGACCAGGTAGCCGCGCGCCACGCACTCGATGGCGAGCATGTCCAGGCGCTTGACCAGCATGCTGCGGCCGCGGAGCACGTCGGCGTGGGCGCGGACGGCCTCCGGCATCTCGTCCACGTCGGCGGTCACCAGGTGGTTGGGCACCGCGTCCTTCAGCTGGTCGAACCACCAGACGGAGAGCGTCGTGAGGACCCGGCCCTTGTCGGGGATGCCCGGGCTCAGGACCACGTCGTACGCGCTGAGGCGGTCCGTGGCGACGATGAGCAGGTGCTCGCCGACGGCGTAGATGTCGCGCACCTTGCCGCGCTGGATCAGGTCGAGGCCTTCGAGGGACGTCTGGGTGACAGTAGCGGTCATGCGGGGCTCCCGGGAAGAAGTCGGCGATCATACGGCCATGGACTTCGAGGTTCCCGTTGCGCACGGAGCATTCCGCGGATCGATTCCGGTCCCGGCATCGAAGTCCGTCTGGCAGCGCGCGCTCGTGCTCCGCGCACTGGCCGACACCCCCGTGGCGGTGCGCGCACACGCCGCGTCCGCGGCCCCGACCGGGGATGACGTACGGGCACTCGACACGTCGCTCACGTCGATCGGTGGCTGGCACGCCAACGCGCTCGGCGCGGACCGCATCACCCGGCGCGCGGACCTCGGCCTCGGCGCCACGGGCTTCCGCTTCATGCTGCCCCTGGCCGCGCTGCGGCCGCGCGGTGCACGCACCCTGGTCACCGGCGGACGCGGGCTGCTCGTACGCCCGCACCGGCCGCTGCTCAACGCGCTCGTGCGCCGCGGCGTGCGTCTGAAGCGCCGGCACAGCGGCGCAATCCGCGTGTTGGGAGGCGGCTACACGGGCGGGCGCGTCGTGCTCGACGGCAGCCTCTCGAGCCAGTACGCGTCGGCGCTCCTGCTGGCCGCTCCGCGCACGGGCGGTATCGAGCTCTGCTTCGCCGGCCCGTGCGTCTCGCGTCCCTACCTCGGTCTGACCCTGGATGCGCTGCGTGCGTTCAACATCGAGTGCGAGGCCGAGGGGCTGGACGGCTCGCGGGGCACGGTGCGCGTCGCCGCGGGAGTGCCGGCGCGGGACGTGCTCGACGTCCCACCCGACGCGTCTGCCGCGGCGGGGCTCTTCGCGGCGGCGGCGCTCACGCAGAGCGCGGTGCGCGTGCCCGGGTTGACGCGCGAGGGCGCCCAGGCCGACCTGGCCCTGCTCGGCATCCTCGAGCGGATGGGGGCGCGGGTGACGAGCGACGACGCGGGGGTCCAGGTCGAGGGCACGGGCGCGCGGCTCGCGAGCCCCGGGCCCGTCGACCTCACGGACGCGCCGGACCTGCTGCCCGTGGTTGCCGCGCTCGCGGCCGCCGCGGACGGCCGTACGCGGATCCACGGCGTGGGCCACGCGAGGGGCAAGGAGAGCGACCGGGTGGCCACCTCCGCGGCGGCAATCCGCGCCCTCGGCGGCCGCGCCGAGGCAGCGGACGACGCGCTGACCGTGACGGGCGGGGCCCTCGAGGGCGGACGGGTGGACGTCGCGGGGGATCACCGCATCGCGTTCGCGTTCGGCGCGCTCGGCCTGGCTGTCCCCGGCGTGCGGCTCTCCGGGGCCCAGGCCGTCGGCAAGTCGCACCCCGGCTTCCTCGACGACCTGGCGCGCATCGCGGCGGGCAGCTGAGGCCGCGACACGCCGGCTCGCAGGACCTCGGCGGGCCGGAGCGGGAACGCGGCGATGCCCTGGGCGGCGGGTACGATGCCGCGCATTCCGGCGGAGGGATTCTGTGCTCAGGCGCGCTGTTCTGGTCCCCTTGTCGATCGGGCTCCTGCTGCTCGCAGCACCCCGACCGGCGGGCGCGGACACTCCCGGCTATCTGCTGGGGCACCCGTGGGAGAAGCCCATCCTCGACGGCATCGCGGAGCAGGACCGCGAGCTCAAGCGGATGCAGCCCCAGGCCCTGGCGGGCAAGTACCAGCGTCTCGCTGCGCGCCGCGCCGAGACGAACGAGACCGTGCGGCGCTACTACCTGCTCGGGCGCGCCCACGGCAAGAACTTCGAGTCGCTGCGGGCGCAGGCGAACCAGGCCCGCGCGGAGCGCCAGAAGGCGGACCTGCTCAAGCAGGCCGACGGCGCGCATGGTCAGGCGCTCCAGGCCTACCGGGAGGTGCTCGCCCTCGCGCCGAAGTGCTACTTCGCCTACCACGACCTCGGCGTGCTCGAGCTGCAGCGCGCGCGCCCCGACGTCGGGCGCGCGGTCCAATACCTCCAGCACAGCGCCGCACTCAACCCGCGGTACCCGTCGCCCCTGCGCAAGCTCGCCCTCGTGCACCAGGAGCGCCGCGAGTTCGCGAAGGTCGCGGAGATCCTCTACCGCCTGATCCCGCTCGCGCCGAACGACGTCGTTGCGCGCGTGACCCTCGCCGGCGCGCTCGCGGAGCTGGGCCAGCTCGATGCGTCGCGTCGGATCCTGGACCAGCTCCTCGCGGTCGATCCGGAGAACATCGGGTACCTGGCGCAGAAGGCGGATCTCGACTTCCGCGGCGGTCGCGTCGACGAGGCCCAGCAGCAGTTCCGCACGCTGTCGGAGAAGAGCCCCACGAACCTGCTGCCGCTGCAGGGCTACATGCGCTGCCTCGACTGGAAGCGCAAGAACAAGAAGCGCGTGACGGCGGAGGAGTACCTCTGGGCCATGCAGCGCATGCTGCGGCTCGAGCGCCGGCCGGACGTGCGCAACAAGCTCAAGGAGCAGATCAAGAGCATCAAGCAGCAGCAGGCCGAGCAGACCGAGGTCAAGCGAGACGGCAAGCTGCCCGGCCCCGAAGACCTCGCGCGCATCCTGAAGGGACCGCAGGAGGAGGGGCGCTATCAGGTCATCGCGTTCCTGAACGCGGTGAACCAGCCGCCGCCCAAGCTGCTGCTCGACGCCGTGCTCTCGCGACTCTCGGCGAAGGCCGAGCCGTCGGCGCGCGTGCGTGCCCTGGCGATCGAGATCGCGGGTCGGCAGCTCGGCTGGGGCTGGATGCCGATCGCGCGCCTCGTGGCCGCGCAGGACCGCGACCCCAAGGTGCGCCTCGCCGGCATCGACGCGATCGCGCGCATGGCCGACCAGGGCGCGAACGCGCGCGCCGGTGCCGTGCTCGTGCTCGGCCGCTTCCTGGATGACAGCGATCGCTCGGTCGCCGCGGCCGCGCGCCTCGGGCTGCTCGAGCTCGGCAACGGCCGGCTGCGCCTCGAAGAGAACGCGAGCGATGCCGCGCACCGACAGGCGTTCGCGAAGTGGTGGGCCGGGCCGCAGGGCGAGGACCTCCAGATCGAGGCCCTGCGCCGCTACGCCGACATCAAGGACCCGTTCGTCGAGGACGTCCTCGCGTCGTACGCGCGCGCGGACTCGTTCTTCGTACGCCAGGCGGCGCACGAGGCGTTCACCTCCGTCGCGGAGCTGATCGCCACCCCCGAGGGTCGGCGCTGGTACCAGGGCAAGCGGGGGAGCGGCTTCGCGGCCTTCGAGCGCTGGATCCAGGCCCTGCCGAAGCCCGCCGAGGGGCGCCTGACGCGCGAGAACGCAGCGGCCGTCGAGCCCCAGATCGTGAAGTGGTTGGACGCGCGCCCGCGCTGAGCGGCGCGCACGCATTGGACCGGCTGAGGATGGAACCCCCGATGGTCAGCAAGCGACTCTGCCTCGCTCTGTGTCTGCTGTTTGCGTCGACCGCGTTCGCGCCGCCCGCAACGGCCGCACCCTGGGAGGAGGCCGTCGAGACGGCACGCGCCGCTCAGGACCGCGAGATCCAGCAGGCCAAGCGCAACAAGAACCTGGCCCGCGTGGTGAACGTGGCGAAGGCTCGCCTCGCCCGCCAGCGCAACGTCCTGAACACGTACCTGGTGGGGCGCGCGCTCTACTACGACGCGAAGTACGACCAGTCCCTCGCCGGCCAGCTCGCGCGCGAGGGCAAGAAGGCCGAGGCCGAGAAGCTGGCCCTCCGGGCGCGTGGGAAGGCCCAGGAGTCGATCCAGGTGATGCGCGAGTGCGTGCGCATCGAGCCGCGCTTCTGGTACGCGCACAAGAGCCTGGCGCAGCTCTACCTCGAGACCAACCAGCTCGACCCGGCGCTCGTCCATCTGAACAACGTGCTCGGCGTCAAGGCCTCCGACGCCGACGTGCTCAAGCTCGCCGTCGCCATCCACGGGGCACGCAAGGAGTGGCCCCAGGTCGAGCGCTACGCGAACAGCTTCCTCCAGCGCTATCCGCAGGAGCTCGCCATGCGCATGGCGCTCGTGCAGTGCCTGGCGGACCAGGGCAGGCTCAAGGACGCCGAGCGCGAGATGGAGGTCGTCATCCGGCAGAAGGGCGACGACCCGCAGCTGCGCATGAGCTACGTGCTCCTGCTCTACCGCATCGCCTTCCAGGGCAAGGCGGAGGGCGGCGAGCCGGATGCCGCGCCGCTGCGCAAGGCCGCGAACCAGCTCGAGCGCATCATCCGCACGCGCCCGAACAGCTTCGAGCTGTGGGGCACGCTGGGGGAGATGTACTTCCATCTGAAGGACAAGAAGAACCTCGAGCGCGTGCTCGTGCAGATGGTGCGCTATGCGCCGAGTGCCGACACCAAGCAGCGCCTCGAGAAGAACCTGGAGGCGCTGCGCAAGGGCGGACGGATCGGCGGCCCGCCCGCCTCCGGCGGCCCGCGGCCCGTTGCCAAGGACCCGGTCGCCCAGCTGGTCGAGGCGGCGCTCGACGAGACGAACGCGAAGAAGCGCCAGGATGCGCTGCAGCAGTACCTCGACGCGCGCATCCCGTTCCTGCCGCTCGTGCTCTACGCGCGCGTCGATCCGCAGCTCGAGCCCAATCCCGGTTGCCGTCGGTTGATCCTGCGCATCCTGGGGCAGATGGAAGCGCTCGAGGCGATCAAGCACATTGCGCGCGGGCTCTGGGATCCGGATCCGAGCGTCCGCGTCGTCGCGAGCGACGAGCTCGGCAAGTACACCCACAAGGGCATCCTGCTCTACCTCGAGCCGACGCTCTTCAACGTGCGCATCGACCCGATCCCGAACGCCGAGAAGGCGCGGCGCGCGCTCGGCCTCGAATACAACAGCGTGCGCGACGCGCTCTTCAACCACACCAAGTTCCGCGATCGCGAGCTGATGGCCGAGGGGCCGATCCCCCTCGAGAAGGCCGCCGCCAATCGCGAGCGTTGGCAGACGTTCTTCCGGTCGGACCGGGGTCGGCTGGCCTTCCTCGACGCGCTCGACAAGTTCGGTGAGCTGGGGGACCCCTACCCCGAGCGGTATCTTCTCGTTCGCGCCGCCGGCGAGGACGAGCACCTCGAGGTCCGGCGGCGTGCCTACGCCGTGCTCCGGGCGCATGCCGAGCAGGTCGAGGCGGGCGACCAGGACTTCCTCAAGAAGCGTTGGGCCGGGTTCCCGATCTTCGATCCGCAGAGCATCAGCAAGGAGACCAGCGCCGAGACCCGCAGGCGGCTCTTGGCCTGGTACCAGACGACCCGCACCGGCAACGCGGCACCGAAGTAAGCAGAGGAGCACGGCCGCCGGGCCGACCCAGGGGAGCAGCATGGGGGGAAACGTCCTCGTCACCGGCGGGGCCGGCTACATCGGCAGCGTCACGGCCCGCGCCTTCGCGCGCAGCGGCCGGCGCGTGGTCGTGCTCGACGACTTCTCGACGGGGCACGCGGACAACGTCCGTTGGGGTCCGTTGGTCACGGGCGACATCGCCGACAAGGACCTGGTGCGTGGTCTCGTGCGCGACGCGCAGATCACGGCCGTCGTGCACTTCGCGGCGAAGGCGCTGGTCGGCGAGTCCGTGCGCGATCCGGCGCTCTACGACCACTGGAACCGGGAGAAGACGGAGGCCTTGGTTGAGGTCTGCGCCGAAGGCGGCGTCTCGGCGTTCGTGTTCTCGAGCACGTGCGCCGTGTACGGCACGCCCGACCAGGTGCCGATCCCGGTGGCGCACGACCGCGCCCCGGTGAACCCCTACGGCGTGTCGAAGGCGCGGTGCGAAGACGCCATCGCGGGGAGCGGCATGCCGCACGCGCTCCTGCGCTACTTCAACGCAGCCGGCGCGGTGCCCGCGGCGCGACTCGGCGAGCGCCACGATCCGGAGACGCACCTCATTCCGCTGACGCTGCGCGCACGCGTGACGGGCAATCCGTTGACGATCTTCGGCACGGACTACCCGACGCCCGACGGCACCTGCATCCGCGACTACATCCACGTGCTCGACCTGGCCGACGCGCACTTGCGCGCCTTGGCGCACCTCGAGGCCGGGCAGCCGAGCGGCGCCTGGAATCTCGGCACGGGTGGGGGTGCATCCGTGCGCGAGGTGATCCAGGCCGTCGAGCGCGTGACCGAGGGCAAGGTGCCCGTGCAGGAGGGCGTGCGCCGCGAGGGCGATCCGGCGGCGCTCGTCGCCGATGCGCGGTCTGCGGAGCGCGATCTGGGCTGGCATCCGGCGCACAGCGAGCTGGACCGGATCGTCGCGGACGCTTGGGCGTACGAGCGCGGCGACGTCGCGTGACGGGTCGCCCCCGGACGGGTCGAGGGGTGGGCGGACGCGGTTGATAGGCTCCGCCCTCCATGGAGGACGGTCCGCTCGTGATTGCCATCGACGGCCCCGCAGGCGCGGGGAAGAGCACGATTGCCCGCCGCGTCGCCGAGGACCTGGGCTGGGCCTATCTCGACACCGGCGCGATGTACCGCGCGGTGACCCTCGTAGCGCTCGAGCTCGAGGTCCCGCTGGAGGACGCCGAGGCGCTCGCGGCCTTGGCCGCCGACCTGCCGCTGCACCTGGCGCCGGACGGCACGGTGACCGTGCGCGAGCAGGACGTGACCGCGCTCATCCGGACGGCCGAGATCACGGCCGCCGTGAGCGTGGTGGCCAGCGTGCAAGCCGTGCGCGAGGTGATGGTCCGCCACCAGCGCCGCTTTGCGGCGCAGAACGGGCGGATCGTGGCCGAGGGCCGCGACATGGGCACGGAGGTCTTCCCCGACGCCCACCTGAAGGTCTACCTCGACGCCGATCCCGGGGAGCGCGCCCGGCGCCGCCTCGCCCAGGGCTCGGAGCAGGAGGGCGGCGAGGACCTCGAGGCCATGCGCTCGAAGATCGAGGCGCGGGACCGGCTGGACAGCACCCGGGAGGCCTCGCCGCTGCGTCCCGCGGACGACGCGTGGCGGCTCGATACCACCCGCATGACCCCGGACGAGGTTTTCGAGGCCGTCCGGTCGCGGGTACGATCCGCGATTCGGTCCTGATCCCGGGCCTCGACGCGAATTCCCCTCTGGGGAGGGTGCGGCGCGCGGACCCCGGTCGGGACTCGAGGCCGGAGCGAAGGTGAGGCGCCACGGTGGCGACGACCCCTCGGTCCCCAACATCGACCGCACCCCACGGACATCTACGGAGCACAATGCGCGCACGTGACAAGATCCGCCGCTTCGACCTTGCGGCGGACGAGCTGGATCGGCAGCTGGAGGACATCTTCGGCGCCGTAGGAGATCTCGACTCCAAGCTCGACGAAGAGAACAAGGACTTCACGCCCAACAAGGTCGTCCACGGCAAGATCGTCGACATCCGCAACGACGAGGTCGTCGTGGACATCGGCTACAAGTCCGAGGGCATCATCGGTGCCCACGAGTTCAACGACATCAACGAGTTCGACGTCGGTGACGAGATCGAGGTCCTGCTCGAGAGCGTCGACGACGGCGCCGGCGGCGTGCTGCTGAGCAAGCGCAAGGCCGACCGCATTCGCGGCTGGGAGCGTGTCGTCAAGGAGTACGGCGAGGGCGCCACCGTCCGCGGCCGCGTGCTCAAGAAGATCAAGGGCGGCCTGCTCGTCGACATCGGCGTGCCGGTCTTCCTGCCGGCGAGCCAGGTCTCGATCCGCCGCACGCACGACATCAGCGAGTTCATCGGTCGCGACGTCGAGGCGCGGATCATCAAGATCGACCACGACCGCATGAACATCGTCATCTCGCGCCGCAAGCTCATCGAGGAGCAGCGCGAGGAGGCCAAGAAGCGCCTCTTGGGCGAGATCAAGCCCGGGCAGATCCGCGTGGGCGTGGTCAAGAACATCGCCGACTTCGGCGCGTTCGTGGACCTCGGCGGCATCGACGGCCTGCTGCACATCACCGACATGTCGTGGAGCCGCCTGACGCACCCGTCGGACATGCTCAAGATCGACGACGAGATCGAGGTGATGGTGCTGCGCGTCGACCACGAGCGCGAGCGCATCGCGCTGGGTCTCAAGCAGAAGTTCCCGAGCCCCTGGGAGACCGTGGAGCTCAAGTACCCCGTGGGCAGCCGCGTGACCGGCAAGGTCGTCAACGTGATGCCCTACGGCGCATTCGTGAAGCTCGAGGACGGCATCGAGGGCCTGGTGCACATCTCCGAGATGTCCTGGTCCAAGCGCGTCAACCACCCGAACGAGGTCGTGAAGGTGGGCGACGAGGTCGAGGTCGTCGTGCTCGACATCAACCGCGAGAAGCAGGAGATCTCGCTCGGCATGAAGCAGGCCGACGGGAACCCCTGGGACGACGTCGACCAGCGCTTCCCCCCCGGCACGATGGTCGAGGGCACGGTGCGCAACCTCACGAGCTACGGCGCCTTCGTCGAGATCGAGGACGGCATCGACGGCCTCCTGCACGTCTCCGACATGTCGTGGACGCGCAAGGTCGCGAACCCGGCCGAGCTGCTCGACAAGGGCCAGCACGTCAAGGCCGTGGTGCTCTCCGTGCACCCGGACAAGAAGCGCATCGCGCTCGGCATGAAGCAGCTCGAGCTCGATCCCTGGCAGCAGGAGATCCTGGAGCGCTTCGCCGTGGACACCGAGCACGGTGGCGTCGTCACGAAGGTGACGAACTTCGGCATCTTCATCGAGCTGGACCTCGACCTCGAGGGCCTGTTGCACATCAGCGAGCTCACGCCCGCCGATCACCTGCAGCCCGGTGACAAGGTCGCCGTGCGCGTGCTGCGTCTCGATACCGACGATCGCAAGATCGCCCTCACCCTCGTTCGCGACGAGGAGGCGGCCCAGGAGCTGATCGCCAACCTGCCCGAGGGCTTGCTGGCGAAGGCGGCCCAGGTGCCGGCCATGGCCGCCGCCGCCGCCGCGGACGAATCGGCTGCTGACGAGGCGCCGGCTGCGGACGAGGCCCCGGCGGCCGAGGCTGCACCGGCCACCGAGGAGGCGTCTGCCGCCGAGGAAGCGCCTGCCGCCGAGGAAGCGCCCGCCGCTGAGGAGGCGCCGGCCGAAGCTGCTGCCGAGGAAGCGCCTGCCGCTGAGGAGGCGCCGGCCGAGGCTGCCGCCGAGGAGGCTCCGGCTGCCGAGGCCGACGCCGAGGACAAGCCGAAGGCCGAGTAGGCACAAGGGTCACGAACTGCAAGACGTCGACGGGCGGGGGGTTCCCCGCCCGTCGGCAATTGGGCACGAACGAGCGAAGTGACGGCCAGATGACGCCCTCGCATGACAATCTCGGCCGCATGCGCACACGCCGATCCCCCTCCGCGAAGCCGAAGGCGCTCGTCGCGATCCTGGCGGCGCTCTTGTGTGTCGCGTGCCAGAACGACGGGACCGGCGGCGACGCACAGGAGCCGATCGCGCCGAGCCACGAGCCGATCGAGTTCCCCAACCCGCTCAAGAAGAGCGACGCGATCGGGGTGGACGAACGCCCGTTGACCGACGCCGAGGCCGGGTGGAAGGAGAAGTGGGAGCTCGCGCGGCGCTACGCGGCCGCGGGCTACGACACGGAGGCGCTGCAGATCATCGACGCGGCGCTCTCGCAGCAGCCGACCGATCCCTGGGGCACGCGTCTGCGCGCCCTCCGCACGAGCCTGCGCATGCGCAAGACGGAGCAGGAGCTCGTGCGTGCCGAGGTACGTCCGGATCGCGACTATGTGCTCTTCGGGCGGCGCGTGGACCTCGTCATCCGCATCCACAACGTCTCGCCGGATCCGATCGTGCTCTTGCCGCCGCAGGCCGAGGCCACCGGCCGGGCCGCGACCTCGCCCTCCGCCGTGGTCTTGGAGCTCGAGCGCAAGGACCGCGACGTCTCGGCGACGGAGCTCGGTCGGAAGTGGACCCAGACGCTCTACCTGCAGGGAGCCGACGGCGCCCCGGTGCGCATCCCGCCGGGCGGGGTCCATGTCCAGCCGGCGCGCATCCCGCCCTCGGACGTCGGACCGGCGATCAGCGGCTTCCGCAGCCTCGAGATCGGTGGGACCTTCCGTGCCCCGCGCCTTCAGGTCGGCGACACCCAGCGCTCCGTGCGCGTCCCGCTGCGCGGCACGCGTGTGGCGGTCCTGCCCCGGGGCTATGAGCCCCTGGCGGAGGACCCGCTCGGGTCGCTGGCCCAGGCCGTGGACACCGTCGCACCGGTGCACCTGCTCGTGGCAACCGAGTTCGTGCCCTCGGGCCAGCGGGTCGAGGCCGTCGGGATCCTGGCCCGCGCGCTGGGCGAGGGCCACGAGAGCCTGCGCCGGCCGGCGCACGGCGCGCTGCGCCTCATCCGCGATCGCAGCGTGGGTCGTCCCGTGGGGCCGCTCGCGCAGCCCCTCATGGACGCCCTGGCGCGCTGGCCGAGCCGCAAGCAGGCGATCATGGAGGGCCTCCGGGCCGTCACGGGCGTCGACGTGCCGCCCGATGTCCGGCTGTGGCACGATTGGTGGCGTCGCGCCACCTCCGCCCGTACATCGGTAGCGAGCGGCACGGACTGACGCGCGCCGCCGGGACGGAGCGGACGTGATCCACGACAGCGAGCTACGGGAGCGCCTGGCGCCGCTGGCGCGCACGGTCGAGACGATCGTTCCGGAGCGCGAGCTGCTCGAGAAGCTGCGCGCCAAGCCGAGCCTCCGGTGCAAGTTCGGGATCGACCCGACGTCGACGACCGTGCACATCGGCAACGGGATCCAGCTCTGGAACCTGCGCCGCCTGCAGGACCTCGGGCACACCGCGGTGCTGATCCTCGGCGACTACACCGCCACGGTGGGGGACCCCTCGGGCAAGGACAAGACCCGCCCGATGCTCACCCCCGAGCAGGTCGAAGCGAACCTCGCGACGTGGATGGAGCAGATGAGCCTGATCCTCGACATGGACAAGGTCGAGATCCGGCGCAACAGCGAGTGGTTCAAGGACATGTCGTTCCTCGAGGTGCTCGAGCTCACGAACCGCATGACCGTGCAGCAGATGATGGAGCGCGACTCGTTCGAGACGCGCTGGACGAACCACGAGCCGATCTCGGTGCGCGAGTTCCTCTACTGCCTCATGCAGGGCTGGGACTCCGTCATGGTCGAAGCCGACGTCGAGCTCGGCGGCACGGACCAGACCTTCAACCTGACCGTGGGCCGGCGGCTGATGGAGCAGGAGGGCATGGCGCCCCAGGTCTCGCTCATCGGCCCGCTGCTCGAAGGCACCGACGGCAGCGAGAAGATGAGCAAGAGCCTCGGCAACGCGATCGGCTTGACGGACGCCCCGAAGGACGTGTTCGGCATGGCCATGCGCGTCTCCGACGAGCTCATGCCGAAGTACATGCGGCTCGTCACGGACCTGGCGGACGACGAGATCGAGACGCTGCTCGCCGGCTCGCCCATGGACGCGAAGCTCGCCATGGCCGCCGCGCTCGTCGCGCGCTACCACGGTGCGGACGCCGGCGCCGCGGAGCGGGAGGAGTTCCTGCGGGTCTTCCGGCGCCACGAGGCGCCCTCCGAGATCCCCGAAGTTGCGCGCCCGGATCCCGAGGACGACGGCTCCTTCTGGATCGTCAACCTGCTCAAGCACTGCGGCTTCGCGTCGAGCACGGGTGAGGCCAAGCGTCTGATCCAGGGCGGCGGCGTGCGCCTCGACGAGACCGTGCAGTCCGACTGGCAGGCCCGGCTCACGCTGGACGGCGGCGAGGTCCTGCGCGTGGGCCGGCGCAAGTACGCGAGGTTGATCTGATGCCCGCCCGTCCCCGTCCCCACGAGCTGCTCGACGGCACGGCACGCATCGCGTTCGGGCTCTGGATCGGCGCGGTCGCCGGCGTCGCCTTCGTGGCGGCCCCGCTCGTCTTCGGCGCGGTGCCCGAGCACATCGCCACCAAGGACAGCGCCGCACGAGTCATCGGCCCCGCCTTCGCGCGCGTCGACATCTTCGGGCTCGTGGCCTGCGCACTCACGGGCATCGCGCTCCTTCTGCGGCGTGAGGACGGCGCCGCTCGCTGGCGCCTGCTGCTCATCGCGGTGGTGGCGATCTGCGCCGCCGTCGACGCCTTCTTCCTGGCGCCCAAGATCACGGCGCGCGAAGAGCCGCTGCGCATCTACCACGGGCTCGCCACGACGGCCTGGATGCTGATCCTGCTCTTCGGCGCCCTGCTGCTGGCCGTCGGTCTGCTCCCGCGTCCGTCCGAGGCTTCGCGCGACCCTTCCTGACGGGCACAATGCCCGCCGATTCCGAGGAGCCTTCGTGCTGCACCTGCTCGCCGAGATCCCGTATCCGCGCATCGACCCGATCCTCCTGGATCTGGGCACGCTGAAGATCCGCTGGTACGGCGTGACCTACGTGATGGCGTTCGCCGCTGCGTGGTTCGTGCTGCGCGACCTGGCCCGCCGCAAGCGCTGGGTGGTGAAGCCGGAGAAGGTCGGCGACGTGCTCTTCTGGGGCATCCTCGGCGTGTTCCTCGGCGGCCGCATCGGCTACATCCTCTTCTACAGCATCCCGAACCACATCCGGAGCACGGGCTCCCTGGCGGAGTACGACTGGGGCGCGTTCTACAAGGTGTGGGAGGGCGGCATGTCCTTCCACGGTGGCCTCGCCGGGGTGGTGATCGCGTACTGGATCTGGGCGATCCGCACGGGCACCCCGCGCGGCAAGCTCTTCGACGGCCTGACGGTCGCCACGCCGCTCGGCATCTTCTTCGTCCGCATGGCCAACTTCATCAACGCGGAGCTGTGGGGCCGGCCCTGGGACGGGCCGTGGGCGATGCGCTTCCCCAACTACGACCCGAACGCCGGCGGCTTCCCGCCCGAGGTGTGGGCGTCCGTACCGGACAAGCCCGAGAAGTGGCTCGACGAGCTGCGCCATCCGAGCCAGCTCTACGAGGGCTTCGCCGAGGGCATCCTGCTCTTCTTCGTCGTGCGCTGGCTCATGCTCAAGCGCGGCTGGTCGAACGGGATGGTGGCCGGCGCGTTCCTCTTCGGCTACGGCTTCCTGCGCTTCTTCATCGAGTTCACCCGCGAGCCCGACAAGGGGCTCGAGGATCTCTGGCTCGGCACCTTCTCCCAGGGACAGGCGCTGTGTGTCGTCATGGTGGCGATCGGGCTGATCACGATCGTCCGCGGCAAGGCCTCGCAGCGTCGGGAACGCGAGCGATTCGGAGCCCGCCCCAAGTGAGCCGAGGGCGCGGTCCGGCGGCCGGTCTCCTGCGGGCCCGGACCCTCGTTCCGCTCCTGGCCCTCGCGCTGCTCGGTACGGCGCCCGCCGGCGCCCAGGAGCTCGTCACGCGCGACGGCAAGGTGCACACGGGCCACGTGTTCCCCGGTGCCCAGGAGGTCCGCCTCAATCCGTACGGCAGCTCGGCGCCGGAGATGACGCTGGGGATCCGCACGTTCCGCGCGCGCGACGTGCAGGAAGTGCGCGAGGACCCGACGCCGGCGGGGTTCCGGCGTCAGCTCCTGGCCCTGCCTGCCGGGGACGTGGGGGCGCGTGTCCGCCTCTTGCGGTGGGCGCAGACGCGTCGACTGCGACCCGAGATCCAGCGTGCCGCGGCCGAGGTCCTGCGGGTCGACGCCGCCAACGAGGAAGCGCTGAAGGCGATCAAGGGCAAGCGCAAGTGGGAGGCGCTGAAGCGCGGCCACCCCGTGCTCGATCGCGCGCTCGTGCTGGGACTGCGTCGGCTGCTGCGCATGGAGAGCGGGGCGGCGCGTCGTGCCGCGGCGAAGCGCCTCGAGGCCTCGACCGGTGCGAAGCTGCCCGCGCACCTCGTCGAGCGGATGGCGCGCAGCCTCACCGCCGATCGCGGCCTCACGGAGGGCATCGCGCTGACCCTCGACGCGGCTGAGTACCCCGGCGCGACGTACGACCTGTTCGTGCCGGCGGACTACGACCCGGTCGAGCCGCGCCCGCTGCTGCTCGCCCTCCACGGCGGCGGCATCCTGCGCAGCGTCGACGGCAAGGTGATCGGATCGAGCCGCGACGCGATGGCGGTGTGGCTCGATGAAGCGCGCAAGGCGGGCTGGATCCTCGTCGCGCCGACGGCCGTGGAAGGCCCCTGGACCACGTCGCGCAACGAGCGCTACCTCGATGCCGTGCTGGCGGAGGTGACGGCGTTGTGGAGCGTCGATCTCGAGCGCATGCACCTGGCGGGCAACGGCGGCGGCGGTGACGGCGTCTGGGCGTACGCCGCCGGCAACGCCGCGCGCTTCGCGAGCGTCGGGGTGGCCTCGGCCGGCGATCCCAAGGGCTACGTGGGCATCGCGCAGAAGTCGGGGCTCTGGCTGTACCACGGGGACGAGGACGAGATCGTGCCGGTCGATCCGGTGCGCAAGGCGGCCGAGCGGCTCCGCAAGAGCAAGACGGGATCGGTCTACTGCGAGCTGCCCGGCGAGAAGCACGGCGTGCCGCCCGCGGCGGTGCGCGACTACATCCACTTCGCGAACCCGCGTCGACGCAAGAAGCCCGACAGCCCCTGGCCGCTCGGTTCCTTCACGAAGGTCCCGACGGAGGCCGAGGTGCTGGCCTTCGGCGACCCGGCGGGCGGATGGGGGCTGACCCTCGACGCCGACCTCGGGGCGGACGCGCTCGTGGCCGTGCTGCAGAAAGGGCAGCTGGACGCAGAGCCCGCCGCGCGCCGGCTGGCCGCAGCGGACGGTGCCCGGGCCGCGGGGGCCCCTCGGCTGCGCGCGCTCGTCAAGGACCGCGAGGCGCCGCTTCGGGCGCGGACCTGGGCCGCGTGGGTCCTGGGCCGCTGGCGCGATGCAGAGGCGCTGAACGTCCTCGGCGACGTGCTCCGGAGCGAACGCGACGCCGAGCTCCTGCGGCGAGCGGCCGACGCCGTCGGCCGCATTGCGAACCCCGACAACCAGGAGGACCTGCGCTTCGCGCTGCGCGACCTGAGCGGGCGCTACAAGGCGCTGAAGGGGCGCACGATTCCGTTCGTCGAGTACGAGCGGGCGTGCCGCCTGGGGGCGGCGCTCGCCATGGCCATGGGGCGCGTGGGGAAGGCCGCGGAGGTCCAGGCGGACATCGAAGAGGCGCTCGTCATCGGCATCCTGCGCGATCGCCGGCCGGTGATCCACCGTCGCGAGAACGGCGAGAACCCGACGGCGCTCAAGGCATGGCTCGCCGAGAGCCTCGGGCGCGCCTACCGCGCCATGGGCGCCGACCCGACCGTGCGGCAGATGCTGATCACGGTGCTCCGTCGGGACCCGGAGCCGCGCGCCGCGGCCGCGAAGGGCCTGCGCGAGGGCCTCCCGCCTCTGAAGTAGGGGGCCTCCGGCCCTTGCCGCCGCACCAACATGCCCGTCCCCGGGAACGCGGCGCTACACTCCGCCTCCATGCACGAGACCACCGCTTCGTCTCCTCCGTCCGAGCTGCTCAAGCGCGTGCGCGCGATCCTCGACGACAGCGATCGGTGGCGCGAGCAGACGCTGAACCTGATCGCCTCCGAGAACCTCCTCTCGAGCGCGGCGCGCGAAGTCCTCGACTCGGACATGCTGCACCGCTACGCGGAGGGCCACCCCGGCTTCCGGTACTACGAGGGCACGAAGTTCATCGATCAGATCGAGTCGATGACCACCGAGGTCATGTGCCGCATCTTCCGGTCGAGCTGGGCCGACGTGCGTCCCATCTCGGGCACGGTCGCGAACGAAGCCGTGTTCTCGCGCCTGGTGCCCCACGGCTCGCCGGCCTTCGCGCACACGGTTGCGTCGGGCGGCCACATCAGCCACGCCAAGCTCGGTGCGCTCGGCAAGCGCACCAAGGACCTCAACCCGTGGCCGATGCTGGACGACGGCTGGAACATCGACGTCCCTGCCGCCAAGGACAAGCTGCGTGAGATCAAGCCGTCCATCGCGGTCCTGGGGCGCAGCCTGATCCTCTTCCCCGAGCCGGTCTCCGACCTCGCGGAGGTCTGCCATGAGCTCGGGACCGTGCTGCTCTACGACGGCGCACACGTCCTGGGCCTGATCGCGGCCGGCCGCTTCCAGCAGCCGCTGCACGAAGGCGCCGACCTGCTCTGCGGCTCCACGCACAAGACCTTCTTCGGGCCGCAGCGCGGCCTCGTGCTCAGCAACAGCGACGACGAGAAGATGACGCGCAAGGTGGACAAGGGCGTCTTCCCGGGCAGCACCTCGAACCACCACCTCTTCACGCTGCCGGCACTGCTCGTGAGCGCGTTCGAGATGGAGGTCTTCGGAGCGGCGTACGCCGACGCGACGATCGCGAACGCCCAGGCCCTCGCCAAGGGCATGCACGACCTCGGGCTCGACGTCGCGGCCGCGGACCTGGGCTTCACCCAGAGCCACCAGGTGGCGGTCGACGTCGCGAAGCACGGCGGCGGCAAGATCGTCGCGGCGCGTCTCTGCGACCAGGACATCATCTGCAACATGAACATGCTCCCCGGCGAGCCGCCGGCGGCGGCCGTGGATCCCAAGGGGCTGCGGTTCGGCGTGCAGGAGATGACGCGCAACGGCATGGGCCCGGACGAGATGCGCGAGATCGCACAGATCATCCGCGACGTCTGCGTCGACGAGGCCGACGTGCGCGAGCGCGTCCATGCGCTGCGTGCACGCTTCACGGACGTGAAGTACGGCTTCACGCCCGACGATCTCCGCTAACCCTGCGTTGTAGGAGTAGGGGAGTGCGTCCCCTAGCATGCGGACATGGCGAAGACGCTGTGCCCGCGCTGCCTCTCGAGCGTGGAGGAGACCGACATGGTCCTCTTCCAGGGGCTCCAGATGTGCACGTCGTGCGCCGACGTCGCGAACAAGCGCCCTGAGGAGACGCCGGTCGATCCGCGCAACGTGACGCCGGGCTACCGCCCGCCGCCGCCGCCGCCCGACGTGCGCCACACGATGCGCGTCGAGGGCACGTTCTGGGAGCGCCTCGTCGACGACATGCGCGCGTGGTGCGTGGGCCGCATGTGGTGGGTCCGGGTCCCCGTGCTCGTCTACCTGGTGTACGTCTGCGTGCGCTACACCGCCCAGCCGCTGCATCCGGCTCAGCATGACTTCTACGCCAGCTGGTTCGACGGCATCAACTTCGGCTTCCACGAGCTGGGCCACTACGTGTTCCGGCCCTTCGGTCGCTTCATGCACATCTTCGGCGGCACCTTGCTGCAGTGCCTGATGCCGCTCGTGGCCGGGTTCTTCCTGCTCCGGCAGCGCGACTACTTCGGCGTCGCCTTCTGCCTCGGCTGGCTCTCGACGAACTTCTCGGGCGTGGCGATCTACATGGCCGACGCCCAGATCATGCAGCTGACGATCGTGGCGCCCGGCGTGGGCGTCGTGGACAGCGGCATGAAGGGCCAGATGCACGACTGGCGCAACCTGCTCAACATGCTCGGGCTGCTGAAGCACACCGACTTCCTGGCCACGCTCACGAAGATCTTCGCCGTGCTCACGATGGCCGTCGCCGTCGGGTTCGGCGGATGGGTCTGCTACACGATGGCGCGCGTGCAGCCGCGTCAACCGGGCCCGCCGATCCGATGAGCCACCGCCGCTCCTTTGCCGAGACGCCGCGCCTGCTACCGGCGGTGTTCGACCTGCTGGAGACGATCTGGCCCGGCATCAAGGCCGGTGCCGGCGAGGCCGAGCAGCTCGGCCTCGACTGGGGCGCCGCGTCGACGCCGTTCGTCGTGATCGAGGGCGACGCCGTGATCAGCCACCTGGGCACCATGGAGGTGCCGCTCGTCATCGACGGCGAAGAGCAGATGGTCGCAGCCGTGCACGCCGTCGCGACGCATCCCGAGCACCGGCGCAAGGGCCACTACCGTGCCTGCATCGAGGAGGCGCTCGCTTGGATCGACGAGCGGTACGCGCTCACGATGCTCACCACCGACCACGTCGCGCTCTACGAGCCCTTCGGGTTCCGCTGCGTCACCGAGCACCTGTGGTCGGGCCCGATGCCGGACATTGCGCCGGCCCGCGTCGGGGAGCGGCGCCTGCTGGACAAGGGGAACCCCGAGGACGTGCGCCTCCTGCATCGACTCCTCCGTGACCGCGTCGCGATATCGCCGCGCCTCGGCGTCGTGCGCGAGCTGCACGGGTTCGCGTTCTACGCCGCGAGTGTGCCCCTCTGGTACCTGCCGGCGCTCGATGCCGTGCTCTGGTACACGGCCACCGACGAGGCGCTCGTGCTGCACGATCTCGTGGCGGCGTCCACGCCTGCTGTCGAGGCGATCCTCGAGCACCTGCCGGAACGTCCGCCGGCGCTCTCGATCGAGTTCACGGCCGACGTGGTCGCGCCGTCGCTAGAGACGACACCGCACAATCTCGACGGCAACGACTGGCTCATGCTGCGCGGCCCGTTGGCTGTCGAGGGCCAGCCCTTCATGCTGCCGCGCACCGCGCGCTTCTAGGCCGGTGCATCGGGTCTATTGCAGGTCCCAGACCTGCGCCATGAGCAACGTGGCTGCGCGGTGGTTCATCCCGTTCACGAGCCGTGTGACCGAAGGAACGCGCTCGAGATCGCCGACCCGTCCGAGGGCGGCGCAAGCCCGCGCCCGTAGTGCGGGATCCCGCTCCGCGTCCAGGACGTACGCGAGCAACGGCTCGACGTCCGTCTCCGTGCCCACCTCGCCCAGCGTGACGAGCAGCTCGTGCTTCACGGGATTGGAGTCCGCCGCGGCGAGCGCCGATCGAACGCGCGCGCCGACGTCTCTGTCGTGCAGAAGGCCGAGTGCGCGGGCTGCCTGGTGGCGGACGACGCGCGGTTGACGTGGATCGACCAGGCCGCGAAGGGTCCGGTGGGTGGCCTTCGTGGCTGAGCCCAACAGGCCATGGCCGAGGGCTGCGTAGGCGGCGATCGGGGGAGGCGACGATGGTGATGCCGCGAGCTCATGCAACGCATCCGCACGGTCTTCGTCCTGGGCCAGACCCAACGCCAAGGCGACCGCCGCGCGCTCGCGTTCGCCGAGCCGCTTCGACATGAGGTTCCGGCGAAGCACCTGCAGGATGCGCTCACGCATGTCTCGGAGGCTCTCGTCGTCCTCGTTCGACCCGATGGTGCGCGCGATGCGCGCCAAGGCCAGGCACGCGAAGGGGCGCGCTCGACGTCCACCGGTCTCCAGTCGCGCACGGAGCCCTGCGACGGCTTGCTCCGCCAGCACGGACTTCGGGGGCGATGCGCGCAATGCGGCGAGGGCGATCCGGCCCTGGGAGATCAAGGCGAAGCCCGGCGAAGACCGGTGGGGCTGCTTCGTTAGCGCCTTGCGTAGCGCCTCGTGGATGCGACGACGTGTGTCTTCGTCCACCCGTGCCGCGAGGGCGCCGAGTGCAATCGCAGCCGACTCATTGCGACGGGGCATGCCGCGGCGCGAGAAGAGGGCCGTGCGCAGCAGGAGGTCCACATCGGCTGCGTCGCCCAGGCGACCCAGCGCCAGGACGGCGTACACGGCGACGATCCGCGGCTGATGGCGAACGCGTTCGCCGTTGGCGGCGGCGCGGAGTCGGATGCACTGCAGGATCCGTTCATCGATCGCGGCTCGGGGGTGGTGCCCCAGCGCGACAAGGCATGCGACACGCAGGTCGGGGGCGGCGTCGTCCTGCTCGAGCACCTCCGCGAGCCGAGGCGCCACGTGTGCCGCGTCCTCGGCGCCCTGGTCCGCGAGCAGCCCGAGGGCGAGGGCCGCGGCGCCGCGCACGAGGTCGGGCCCGGCTTCGCCACCGACCGTGGTGAGGAGTACCTCCCGAACGCGCTTCAGGTCCCGAGGCGCCATGCGCTCTGCAGGCCGTTCGCGCCGGAGGAGGCCCAGCGCCAGGGCGCTCTCCCACGACGGCGCGTCGGGGCGTGACGTCGTCGGGGTCAGCGCCTCGAGCAGCAGAGCTACATGGGCGGTCTTCGTGCTCGTCTTGCCGAGGGCCAGGCTCGCCGC
>JASJAY010000198.1 GCA_030066775.1 Planctomycetota bacterium | reverse complement strand
GTGCCCTCGGTGCGGTCCCACGTGAGCCGCGGGCGCAGGTCGGAGAACTCGTCGGACGGGTAGCGGCCCGAGAGCATGTCGAGCAAGCCGTCGAACGCGCTGCGCGGCAGCTCCGCGAAGGGCGCTGCACGGCGTGCGAGCGCGTAGAGCGTCTCCACCTCGACGTCGTCGATCGCCACGAGCGCCACGATGTGCTGCGCGAGCACGTCGAGCGGGTTCGCCGGCACGGACAGGGCCTCGACGTCCCCGGTCCGCATGCGCCGCGATGCGGCGGCACAGGCCAAGAGGTCGCTGCGGAACTTCGGGACGATCACGCCGCGCGAGACCGCGCCGACGTGGTGGCCGGCGCGCCCGATGCGCTGCATGCCCGACGCGACGGTGGGGGGCGCCTCGATCTGGATCACCTGGTCCACCGCGCCCATGTCGATACCCAGCTCGAGCGTCGACGTCGCCACGATCGCCGGCACGCGCCCCTGCTTGAGCCGGTCCTCGATCTCCTGCCGTTTCTTGCGCGCGATCGAGCCGTGGTGCGCGAGCGCCAGCTCCTCTTCGGCGGTCTCGTTCAACGCCCCGGCGAGGCGTTCGGCCAAACGGCGGCTGTTCACGAAGAGGATCGTCGAGCGGTGCGCGCGGATGTGGTCCACGAGCATCGGATGGATCGCCGGCCAGATCGACGTGCGCGCGACACCGGCCGCCGCGCCGTCGGGCAGTACCTCGCGCCCGAGGTCGGCCATGTCCTCGACGGGCACCTCGATGCGCAGGTCGAAGCGCTTCTTCGCACCCGCGTCCACGATGTCGACCGGCCGGGGCACGGTCGTGGCGCCGTCGTCGCTCTCCGTCATGCCGCCGAGCGCGCGCGCGACCACATCGAGCGGACGCAGCGTGGCCGACAGACCGATGCGCTGCAGCGGCCGCGCGTCTTCCGCGCGCAGCGCCTCCAGGCGCTCGAGCGAGAGCAAGAGGTGCGCCCCGCGCTTGGTCCCGACCATCGCGTGGATCTCGTCCACGATCACCGTCTCGACCGTGCGCAGCGTCTCCCGCGCGCGGGACGTGAGCAGCAGGTAGAGCGACTCGGGCGTCGTGACGAGGATCTCGGGCGGCGTCCGACGCATCGCTTCGCGCTCGCGTTGCGGCGTGTCGCCGGTGCGGATGCCGACCCGCACGGCTTGGGTGGCCTCGCCCGTAGCGGCGGCCGCGGCGGCGATGCCCGCCAGCGGCGCACGCAGGTTGCGCTCCACGTCCACGCTCAGGGCCTTGAGCGGCGACACGTAGAGCACACGCACGCCGTCGACGCGCTCTGCCTCGGGCTCGAACAGCAGCCGGTCGATCGCCGCCAGGAAGGCCGCGAGCGTCTTGCCCGATCCGGTGGGGGCGAGCAAGAGCGTCGAACGTCCCGCGGCGATGGCGGGCCAGCTCTTCACCTGTGCCTCCGTTGGCGCATCGAACTGGGCGTCGAACCACCGGCGGACGGGCTCGTGGAAGGCGTCGAGAGCGGGCGCGAGGGTGCGCATGGGCCGAGTCTAGCGACGCCCCGGCCTGCCCTGGACGCGGGGCTCACGCAATCGCTGGACACGTGGGGCCGTGACGGGTCCATTCGGTCCGTGGACCTGATCGACCTCGTCACCGTCTCGCAGGCCGTGGGCGCAACGCGCTCCCGGAAGCAGAAGGCGGAGCACCTCGCGGGGCTCCTCGCGCGACTCGACGAGAGCGAGATCGAGGTGGCCGTCTCGTACCTCTCCGGGCGCATGCCCCAGGGGCGCATCGGCGTCGGACCTGCCGCGGTGCACAAGGCGATCGACCAGGCGCCGGCCGAGGCCCCGTCCCTCGGGCTGCTCGAGGTGCACGAGCGGCTGTCGGCGATCAAGGCCGTGAGCGGTGCCGGATCGAAGGGACGCCGGGAGGCGCTGCTCTTCGACCTCTTCGCGCGCTCGACCGAAGCCGAACAGCGGTTCCTCGGGCCGTTGCTCGCCGGCGGCTTACGCCAGGGCGCGCTCGACGGCGTCATGGTCGAGGGGCTCGCGCGCGCAACCGACCTCCCCCCAGCGCAGGTGCGCCGCGCGCACATGCTCTCGGGCGACCTCGCCCGCACGGGCCACGTGGCGCTCATGGAGGGCGCCGACGGTCTTGCCCAGTTCAAGGTCGAGGTCTTCCGGCCGCTGTCCCCGATGCTCGCCAAGACCGCCGAGGATCCCGGCGACGCCCTCGAGACGCTGGAGGAAGCCGCCTTCGAGTACAAGCTCGACGGTGCGCGCATCCAGGTGCACAAGAGCGAGGGCGACGTCCGTGTGTTCACGCGGCGCCTGCACGACGTCACGGCACGCGTGCCCGAGGTGGTCGAGGCCGTACAGCAGACACCCGCGCGCGAGCTCATCCTCGATGGGGAGGTGATCGCGCTGCAGGCCGACGGCCGACCGTATCCGTTCCAGACCACGATGCGCCGCTTCGGGCGCAAGCTCGACGTCGAACGCATGCGCGACGAGCTACCGCTGTCGATGTTCTTCTTCGACTGCCTCTATCGCGACGGCCAGAGCCTGATCGACGAGCCGGCGCGCGAGCGCACGGCGTCGATGACGGATGCACTCGGCGAGGCGCTCGTCGTGCCGCGCCTCGTCACCGGCGACGCCGACGCGGCCGACGCCTTCTTCGCTCGCGCGATCGGCGAAGGCCACGAGGGCGTGATGGCCAAGGGGCTCGCAACGCCCTACGAGGCCGGCGCGCGCGGCGACACCTGGCTCAAGATCAAGCCGGCCCACACCCTGGATCTCGTCGTGCTCGCCGCCGAGTGGGGGAGCGGGCGTCGCGAGGGCTGGCTCAGCAACCTGCACCTCGGCGCCCGCGATCCGGAGACCGGCGGCTTCGTGATGCTGGGCAAGACGTTCAAGGGCCTGACCGACAAGCTCCTCACCTGGCAGACCGAGGCGCTGCTCGCGCGCGAGACGCACCGTGACGCCTACGTCGTCCACGTGAGGCCCGAGCTCGTCGTCGAGATCGCGTTCAACGACGTGCAGGCCAGTCCGCGCTATCCCGGCGGCCTCGCCCTCCGCTTCGCTCGCGTCAAGCGCTACCGCGAGGACAAGACGCCGCTCGAGGCCGACACCATCGACACCGTTCGCGCGATCCACGCCGGCCCGGCATGAGCCCAGAGCGCACATTGCCGCAGCACCGCAGCCGGCGCTGAGGACGCGGGGGACCCTGAGCTCGCCCTAGCCGGGCGGACCGGAAGGTCCGTGGATGTACTCGCGAAGGGACTTCAGCTCGGTGCGGGTCTCGCTGAGGCGACCGTTCATCACGTCACGAACCGAGATCATGCCGGCCAGCTTCCCGTCCTCGACGATGGGGACGTGGCGGCAGCGCTTCACGATCATCGTGTCGATGACGTGGCGCAGGTCGTCGTCGACTTCAGCGACGGCGATGTCCCGCGTGGTGATCTGCTCGACCGGCATCTCGCGGTACGCGGGGCCCTTGGCCACGCAGCGCAAGCAGTCGCGCTCCGTGACGATCCCGACGATCGAGCCCGAGGGCTCGATGACCATGAGCGAGCCGATGTCGCGGTCCGCCATCGTCTCGATGGCGGCGAGCACCGTGTCGGTCGGAGCGACTTGGTGCACCTGCCGTCCCTTCGCTTCCAGGATGGCGCGCATCTGCATGGAACTACTCCACGCACCAGTCTAGCCCAGGTCGCGTACGCCGATGTGAGGGCTGTTCGCTGCGCGCCTACGGGGCCTTGATGAGTCCCGCCTCGATCGCGGCTCGGCGCCAGGTCTCCGTGCCCTGCGTCCCCGGCGTGCCGGCGCGCTCGCCCGACACGAAGATGGTCTCGTAGTGCTGGAACTGGTCCCGGGCCCCCGTCTCGGGCCGCTCGGGATCCTCTGTCCGATCCCCGTACGTCTCGATCCGTCGCTTCAACTGCTTGAGCTGGCGGATCGCCATGATGCTGTCGATGAGACGGAAGGCCATGAAGGCGCAGCTCGCCACGAACCCCCGTCCGCTTGCGGCGATACGCGTGATGAGCCGCGATCCGGATCCGTCGGGTCGCACGATGAAGTCGAAGGACGCGAAGCAGTGGGCGCCGAGGAAGCGCACGCCCGGCGTCCACCATGCCAGCTGCTTGCCCGGCTCGAGGTGGCGCAGGTAGCCGATCGCCGCCGCGTCGCCTACGGCCGCATCCGGAATCCACGACACGATGTGCTCGGCGGAGCGTCTCCCTCCGTTGTCCAAGCGGTCCCAGCTGTGCCATCCGGCGCCGCGGCCGATCTGCGCGACCCATGGCCACACGACCTCGGGTGGTTGGTCGATCGACACGGCGCGCGTCATCACCACGCTCACCGGATGTGCTTCCGTGAAGAACGACGTGCCGGGCATCGGCTCCGTGCGCTCCTCGCTCGTCGCGCCCCAGTGCATGGCCCAGCGCGTCCAGACAACCACGACCACCAGCAACGCCACCGCTAGTGCGGCGATCCACAGCACCCAGTCCATTGCATCCATGCCGACCCAATTCTACCGCTGCCCGGCTGTCCGGACGGCGTCTGTCCGCAGCTACATGCGATGTCGCCACCGAGTACACCGAGGAGATCAACGAGATGCGCGCTGCGTGGGCATGCTTCGACTGCCGCAAGGCGGTGCGCCACGCGCTACGGACTCCGGACGATGTCGTCTGTCCGCAGTGCGGCGACGCAGCTCCGTACCTCGGCTACAAGATCCCCGTCCCGCGTCGGCGGGACATCAAGGCCTGGCGTGCGCTCAAGGCCGATCTGCAGCGGGCGGCGCAGCGAACGGCCGAGGCTGCCTACCAGGATCGCGTCCGTTGCATTCATGACCTCGAGGCGCGCCTCGTGGATCTCGAGACCCGACCGGCGAACGAGGGCCGCCGGCGCCTCATCGCCCAGCTGCGGGCACATCTCGAGCGGGCCCGCTCCATGGGCCCTACCCGCTGCTGGTCCCGCTGGTAGCTGTGGCGTTGACGCCCACCACGCCAACAGCGCAGACTGCCGGACGAAGCGGCGATGACCTCCTGAGCGACGCCACCCTGACGATCGCGCTCGCCCGCTCATGACGAGGAGGCTCCCTTGAAGGAGTACGGACCTGAGACCTTCGGCGAGCTCAAAGCCGATCTCTACGACGACCTGTACGAAGCACCCATGCGGGTGGAGACGGCCGACTCCGTCCGGACGCTGGCCGAGCTCGCTGCGGGCGGGCGCGTGCTCGAGTTCGCGATTGGCACCGGACGCGTCGCGCTGCCGCTCGCTGCGACAGGCCTCGAGGTTCACGGCATCGAGGCCTCGGACAAGATGGTCGCGAAGCTCAAGGCCAAGCCCGGCGGAGACGCCATCCCCGTGACGGTCGGCGACATGGCCAAGGCGACCGTCAAGGGCCCCTTCGATCTCGTCTACCTGGTCTTCAACACGATCTTCAACCTCACGACCCAGAGCGCGCAGGTGCGCTGCTTCCAGAACGCCGCCCGTCACATGGGGGAGCGGGGGCTCTTCGTCGTCGAGACGGTCGTGCCCGAGCTGGACGGCTACTTCGAAGGCCAGCGCATGAGGGGCTCCTGGGTCACGATGGACGAGGCGCGCTTCGAGATCTCCATCCACGATCGGGCAGCGCAGACGCTGTCCTTCCAGCGCATCGTGATCAGCGAGGGCAAGACACGCATGCTGCCGCACTTCTGTCGCTACGTGTGGCCGAGCGAGCTCGACCTCATGGCCCGCATCGCGGGCCTCGAGCTGCGCGAGCGCTGGGCCTGGTGGGACAAGTCGCCCTTCACCAACACGAGCAAGAGCCACATCTCGATCTACGGCCATGCGGCTCGCGAGACCGGCCCCTAGGCGAACGTGCGAACCGCCTCGTGCAGTCGGTCACCCCGGACGGGGGCCATCGCGCGTGACAGGACGGTACACAGTGCGCCCCAGGCGAGGGCGACGACGAAATGCCAACCTCTCCACTTGTAGTAGCCAAACCGGAGGAGCCCCTCCGTCGTTCTCCAGGGCGACTCGTTGAGCTCGTCTGGCCAAGTCAGGACGGTTGCGGACGCCCACGCGACACAAAGGAGTACGCACGTGAGTAGCCGCAGGGGCACGCGCCCGCGCCCCCTGCGCCAGGCGCGACGGAGTGCGGCGACGGGGTCGCAACGCTCCTCGACCGCGATATGCACGGCTGGCCAGAGGCGGAACGTGAGCAATGCACCAGGCAAGAAGTGCGCGGCGTACTCGAGTGTGTTCCGGACGCGGTGGGGGAGCTCCCAGCTCCGGGGAAGATCGAAGTCGACCCCTTGAAGGGCCCAGATCCCTAGCACGTTGGGCGCCAGCAGGCAGAGAGCGGTCAGCACGCCGGAGCCCAGGGCCGCGGTGCGGCTATCCAGTTGCGCGGCCTGGCGCCGGTTCCGGGCCGGCACGTGCTTGGAGGTAAACACCGCGAGCACGGCGGGCGCGGCGAGCAGCACGGCCGCTTCCAGGATCCATGTCATGGCGTACGTGCTCCGGAATCTTGCGTTCTCCGGCGTGTCCTCCCACCACCCCATCCCGCTCTCGCGGATGTGCTCGATGTAAGCCCAGGTAACGGCGGTCTCGAGCTCGATGACGAGTACGGCGACAGAAGCCATGGCGCCTGCGTACGCCGCCCACGTCCACGCGGGGATCATCGTGAACTCCGCGAGCAAGCGCGGGAGCGACGCGCGGGTTCGAGACGTTCGTTCTCGCTTGCGCCGCAGACGCGTGCGCCGCGCTCGCCGTGGTCCCTCGCGTATGGAGCGCGGAACGGGTGCTGCGCTTGGAATCGACTCGAGGTGCCGCCAACCCCTTCGACGTGATCGTGTACGCCTCATGGGATCGGACCTTCCGTCCCCAGCCTAGCGCACGCCGGGGGGTGCTCGCGGGATAGGCCTCGCGGCGCACGCGCCTCACTCAGCCCCAAGGACGCCGCGACATCCCCGAGAACTCGTGCGCCCAGAGGAGACGGATGACCCGGAAGCGATGCCCGCGGTAGGGCTCGAGCAGCTCGAGCATGTGCTCGTCGGTTGCGGGACCGCTCTTGCCGAACGCGCGCACGACGGTGCGCGGCAGGTGCAGGTCCTTCGTCGGAACCGCATCGGGATCGCCCGCGCCAAAGCCCAGGATCATCTCGGTCGTCCACGGTCCGATGCCCCGGATGGCGATGAGGCGCCGCCGCAGATCCACGAAGGACGTCTCGGGCACGAGGAAGGGCTTGAACGTCTCCTCGCGCGCCAGCGCAACCAGCGCACGCGCCCGCTTCGGGTCGATCCCCATCGACTGGAACTCGTACGTCGGCGTCCGCGCCAGGGTCTTCGCGCTCGGCAGAACGAAGCCATCGGCCGTGCGCTCTCCCAGGCGCTTGGCGATCTGCGCCCACGCCCGCACCGCGTCCACGTACCGGACGCGTTGTTGCAGCACGACCGAAACGGCGACGTCGAAGAGCCAGGGCACGCGTAGGAAGCGCAGGCCGGGAAACCGATCCGAGAGCCGCCGCATGCGCGGCGCTTCCGGCTTGAACGCGGCGTAGTCGTCTTCGATCGGGAAGCGCTCGCGCCAGAACCCGAGCACCGCCTCGGCCCCCGGTCCGCTCGCTTCGATGCGCAGCTCATCGTCGCGATGCGAGAGCGTGGTGCGAACCACCTCGTTCGCCGGTGTCCGGAACGTCTTGGCGAAATGGCCCGGATCCGCGGTGGCGGTCGGGTCGTAGCGACCGAGCCGCTGGAGCACGAGCGTGCGCGCAAGATCCAGGTCGCCCGGGTCGACGATCAGGGGATGCGGGGAGGCCAGCGCCATGGATGCGCGACCCTACCTCACGCCTGCGGGCGA
>JASJAY010000060.1 GCA_030066775.1 Planctomycetota bacterium | reverse complement strand
GTGGGCCTTGAGGTCGGCCTGCAGGAGCGCCGGGATGTCCTCGACCGGCACCTCGATGCGCGCAATCGGATCGTGGACGCGCACGCGCACGGTCCGGAACCCCAGGTCCTTCAACACGCGCTCCGCGCGGTAGACGCGGTCGAGCCCCTCGCGGGTGACAGGCGTTCCGTACGGGAAGCGGCTCGAAAGACACGCCTCGGCGGGCTTGTCCCACGTGTCGAGACCGCGATGGGCCGAGACCGCGCGCACCCACTGCTTGGTGAGGCCGGCGAGAAGCAGCGGGGACGCTACGTCGTGCACGCGTGCCGCCCCGAGGCCCGGCCGGTGATCGCCGGTGTCGTCGGCGTTGGTCCCGTCGAGCACGTATGGCACGCCGCGCTCGTCGGCGATCCGGCGCAGGTCGGCGTACATGGTGTTCTTGCAGTGGAAGCAGCGGTCCGGGGCGTTGCGCCGGAACGCTTCGACATCGAGCTCAGAGCCCTCGAGGACGACGTGCGCGACCCCGGCGGCACGCGCCTGGGCCACAGCCGCCTGGAGCTCTTCGACCGGCAGGCTCTCGCTGCGGCTGGTCACGGCCACGAGCCGCTCCGTACGAATCGCCTCGGCTGCCAGGCTCAGCAAGAGCGCGCTGTCGGTGCCGCCCGAGAGCGCGAGGACGGCGCCCTCGCCGAAGCCGGTCAGGACCTCGAGGGCGCGCGCTTCGGCGTGGCGCACGGAGGGGAAGAGCTCGGGGGGCGCGCCGGACGTCATGGCGCCCAGCGTACGCGAGGGGCAAACGAAAAGGGGCCGCTTCCCTGGCGGGAAGCGGCCCCTCGTCAGCTTGATGCAGCGACTAGTTGTTGCTGCTGAAGTGGACCGTCCACGTGTCGATGAACGCGCCCGGATCGAAGGGCCCGACACTCGAGTCGAGGAAGATCGTGAAGCGGAACTGCAGGTACTCGTAGCCGCTGAGGCCGACCAGGCCCGCACCCGGGTTGTAGTCCGGGAGGCTCTCGTTACCGGAGTCCGTGAAGTCGCCGACGACCTGCCACGGGGTCTCAGAGGCGAGGTCGGGGTTGCCGTCCGGCTGGATCTGGTACCCACGGGCCTCGATCTGAATCACCATGCTGCCGACGCCCGGGCTGCCGATCGACGGCGCACCCGCCACGAAGTCACCCTGGACCGGGTTGCTGTACTGCGGCTCGAGCGGACCCATGAAGATGATCTCGGTCAGCGCCTCGGGCGTCAGACCACCACCCTGGAAACGGGTCGCGTCGAAGACGCCGCGATGGAAACCGTCGTCACCGTCCGTCGGGATCGTGATCGCGGCAGCGAAGCCGGCGATCACGGAGTCGCTGTCCTCCATGGCGATGCGGCCGATGCCGCCGTTGCCGCCCGCGCCACTGGGGTTGCCACCACCCGTGCCCGTCGCGCCCGCGCCACCGGCACCACCCGCGGCGGTGATCGTGCCACCCGCGATGTTGATGTCGTTGGGCGTGAGGAGGCGGATGCCGCCACCCGAGCCGCCGCCACCACCACCGGAGGCGGTGTAGAAGCTGGCGCCCGCACCGCTGCCACCGCGACCACCCGCGGCCGTGATGGTGCCGAAGACGGAGATGTCACCGGAAGCCGTGATGTCGAGGAAGCCGCCACCGGCACCACCAGCACCACCCGTCGACTTGTAGCCGCCGAACGAGGTGTTGTGATCGTGGTAGCCGGCCGAGCCGCCGCCCGAGCCAGCCGAGGGCGTGAGCAGCAGCGAGGCGTTCGCGCCCGCCGGGTAGGTGCCGCCACCGAAGCCGGTGCCGACGCCGGTGAACACGACGGGGGCCGGCTGCGTCGGAACGACGCCGTTGGCGCCCGCGACGCTGTGGCCGCCGCCGCCGCCACCCGCCGAGCCGCCGCCGGCCGTCGCGAAGCTGCTGCGGAGCGAGTTCCGGCCGCCCTTACCGGCGCCCGTGCCGTCGGACGTCTGGTAGCCGCTCGGCGAGCCGTAGCCCGAGTGACCCGGGTTGGCGTTGCCGGCTGCGATCGCCTTCGCGTCGCCGCCGTCACCACCACCGGCGACGCCCGTGCCGCCGGCACGCGCCACCGGAAGGCCGCTGCTGTTCGTGTTGTTGCCGTTGCCGCCGGCGCTGTTCGGCGTGCCGCCGACACCGTCGCCCGTGACGCGGATGGAGGCGTTCGCCTCGACGAGCGCGTCGCCCTGCACGAGCAGGATGGCGGGGTTGCTACCGACGATGCGGACCTGCACACCGCTGCGGATGCGCAAGCTCAGGAACTCCCAGATCACCGCCGTGGAGCCGTCCGTGACGTTGATGCACGTGTTCTCGGCGCCCGTGTCGAGCACGGTGTTGACGGCCGGGTCGAGGGGATCCTTCGCGCCGTCGTTGATCTGGTTCGGGACCGTGCAGCCGCTGCCCACCGTCTCGGGCAGGGTGGGCTGGGTGAGCACGCTGCCGTTGTCGCCGTCACCGGCGAACAGCAGGTAGCCCTGGATGAGGCTGGGCGCGCGCGCGGTGTTGATGTCGGCCGTCGTGTTGTTGGAGTCGAAGGGCGTCTCGCCCTCGGCCTCGATCGTGTAGGTGCCCGCCTCCGCGTTCGTGTTCTCGGTCGTGAACGACATGGCGTAGGGCGAGAGCGGCTGGCCGCCGAAGTCCTCGATGCCGAACGCGAGGCGCACGACGATGAGCACGTTGTCGGGGAACTGGCCGCCGAGCTCGGGGGTCGCCGGGTCCTGCCCGAAGAGGGGCGAGATCACGATCTGCGTCTGGTTGAAGTCCTGGATCAGGTGGATCGTGGCCGGAAGGGCCTGCGCGCCACCGGGCCAGGGCGTGCCGTTCGAACCCCACGTCGTGACGTCGGCCGGGTTCTGGTCGGTCACGTCGCCGCCACCGTCATCGAAGCCGGAGTTGCGCCCACCGGGTGCGGGGGTGAAGACGCCCGGGTTGCCCTGCTCGTAGACCTCGATCGACACCGTGTCGGCGCTGACCGTGCAGGGGTCGAGGTTCTCGGTCATCGTCAACACGATGCGCTGGCGGTTGGCCGCCGAGCCGACGCTGACGGCGGCTTCCCCGTTGAGGGGCGACGTCGTCACGACGGTCGGTGCCGCCGCGGGAATCGCGTCGGTGAACTTCTGCGGGTCCTGGTCGTCGCGCGTGGAGAACTCCCAGGTCGTCGTCTGGTTCAGCTTCTGTCCAGCCGTGTTCTGGACGGCGAACTCCTCGGGCCAGCCGATGACCTGGACGCGGTACTGGGTGCTGGCCTTGAAGCCGGCATCGCTCAGGTCGCACAGGCTCGGCAGCTGAGGTCGGAAGAGGACGACGGATCCTTGCACCTCGAAGGTGCCGGCGACGGTCGCGCCAAAGGCGTTTCCTTCGCGGATCTGGATCGACGCGGGCGTGATGCTCGCCGCGTTGACCGCCTCGCTGAACTGAAGCTGGAGCACCTCATTGAGCGGGACGTTGTCGACGCCCGCCTGGAGGAAGCTGATCAGTACGAGCCCCTGGCCCGCACCGTCGGGGCCAGGTCCCCCGCCCGAGCCACCGCAAGCCGGTGTCACGACTGCGAGGGCGAGCAAGACGGCGCCTAGGGCGAAGCGCCGGATGTTCAGATGGCAGTTGGCCATGGAAATTGCTCTCCGTTAGATGGATCTCTCTCGGCGGGGTACACGGGGGGACACTCCCGCCAGTAGGTCGATAGGCAATTGCCATACCCAATAGCCCGCTCCCCAGCAGGGCGATGGGCCGGCGCGCCGCTCGGCCGTGGCGCGCAGTTTATGGGGCCCCACCGCCAAGCACCAGTTAGATCCGCCGGGGGTCGTCGAGGCGTTGGACCCCGCCGTGCGATTCCGCACGGCCTTGCGGGCCACATTCGCACGCGTGCGGAGTAGCCCCCTGTCAGGTACGGGGCCCGGCTGTGAAGCGCGCGACCACCCGCGCCAGCCGCCGCTGATCGACCGCGCCGGCCACGTCCCCGGCCCCCTCGAGGGCATCTGCGAGGGCCAGGAAGCCCTCGGGATCGTCGGGCGTGGCGAGGACGTAGCGCCGGAGGGGTACCTGGGCCTCGTGATAGCGCCCGCAGCGCACCAGCGCCTGGCCGTAGATCCGGTGCGCCGGGTCGCCCTCCGGCAGAACCCGGGCGGCCGCGCGCCCCGCATTCACGGCACGGCGCCAGTCCCGCCGCCCGGCGAGCCAGCGCACCAGGAGCCCGAGGGCGGCCGGATGGCGCCGGTTGCGGCGAAGGGCCGAGCGGATACGGGCCCGGGCCAGCCCGGAATCGTCGCGCTCGAGGGCCAGCTCGGCCGTCGCGGCCCACAGGGCCGGCGACTCCGGATTCCAGGAGAGGCCCCGCAGGAGGCCGCGCTCGGCCGCCTCGGTGCGGCCCCGGGCGAGCTGGCAGGCCGCGAGATCCAGGTGGATCTCGGCCTCCAGGGGCATCTGCTGGGCGGCGCGCGCCAACACGGTCGCCGCCTTGCCGCGCTGGCCGGAGCGACCGAGGGCGCGGGCCAGGAGGCGCGGATGGCGGGCATCGCGGGGCTGCAGCCGCAGGGCGCGTCGGAACGCCCGCGAGGCCGATCGGTGCCGCTCCTGGTCGAGCAGCACCTCCCCCAGCACGCGCCACACGGCGGCGCGCCGCGGCTCGCCGCGGACCATGCGCCGGAGCAGCGCGAAGGCGCTGCGCCGCTCCGCGCGCTGCAGATGGACGCGCGCAGCGAGGCCGACGACCTCGGGGGAAGGCGGCCAGGCCGCGAGCAGCGGCGCGAGGGTGTCGGCGGCGGCATCGAGGCGTCCGAAGTCGAGCTGACAGGAGGCCAGCCGCGAGCGCGCCTCCTCGTGCGTCGGATCGGCGGCGACGGCGCGGGCGTAGTGGCGCTCGGCCTGCGCGATCTCGCCTTCGGACAGGGCCAGGTCGCCGAGGCCGTAGTGCCCGTCGGAGGCGAAGGGCCCCTCGATCGCGGCGAGGTAGCGCGCGCCGGCCTCGTCGCGCCGGTCCAGAGCGGCGTAGGTGCGCCCGAGACCGACGTCGAGCTCGGGATGGTCGGGCGCGCGCAGGCGGACCTGCTCCCAGGCCGCGAGCGCTTGCGTGAAGCGGCCGGCGATCAGGTAGGCGACGGCGAGGTGGCGGAAGACGTGCGGATTGGTCGGATCCAGCTCGACCGCGCGCTCCGCGTGGCGCTCGGCCTTCTCGACCTCCCCGCCGAGGGCGAAGCAGTGCACCAGGTTGCAGTGCGCCTCCTCCATCTCGGGGTCGAGCGACTCGGCCCGGAGGAAGGCACGCGTGGCCCGCTCGATCTCGCCCAGGCGGCCGTAGCAGAGCCCGAGGCCGACCCACGGCGCCGCGCTGTGCGCGCCGTTCTCCTCGGCGAGGGCGACCGCACGGCGATAGCGCCGGATCGCCGCGCGGAGCTGGTCCCGCTCCAGGTGGCAGTGCCCGAGGTAGAGATCGATGCGGGGGCTGATCACCCCGCGCCGATCGAGGCTGCGCAGCATCGCCTGGGCGGCCTCGAGGTCCCCCTCCTCGAAGCGCTCCACGGCCTTCGCGAGCCTGCGTTCGGAATCGTGCCACATACCGGCGGGAGTTTCGCTCTACCGAGGGACACCCCGGGGGGGCGGGCGAACCGGCCTTGTTTGCGCGTTGCTCACGCGATTCCCACGTACGGATCAGGCCGTTTGAAGTTGGCGCCGGGTGAACGGCCCGCCTAAATTCGGCGGCTTGTGTACTCGTTTTGGAGCTCTCGAGTCATGACCACCGCAGACACGCAGGCCGCCGCGAAGAAAGACATCAAGATCCCGTGGGAGACGCCCTCCGGGAAGCGGCCCAGCCTCGCCGACGTGCGCAACTTCGGCATCATGGCGCACATCGACGCCGGCAAGACGACGGTGTCGGAGCGCATCCTCTTCTACTCCGGTCGCATCCACAAGACCGGTGAGGTCCACGATGGCGGCGCCACGATGGACCACATGAAGGAGGAGCAGGAGCGCGGCATCACGATCACGTCCGCCGCGACGCATACCGAGTGGCGCGGCTGCCACCTCAACATCATCGACACCCCCGGGCACGTGGACTTCACGGCCGAGGTCGAGCGCAGCCTGCGCGTGCTCGACGGCGCGGTGGCGGTGTTCGACGCCCAGGCCGGCGTCGAGCCGCAGTCCGAGACGGTCTGGCGCCAGGCCAACCGCTACAAGGTCCCGCGCATCTGCTTCCTCAACAAGATGGACAAGGCGGGCGCCAACTTCGACTTCGCGATCGACTCGATCCGCGTGCGTCTGGGTGCCAAGGCCTTCGCCGTGCAGTACCCCATCGGCCAGGGTCAGGAGTTCCACGGCATCATCGACGTGCTCGAGAAGAAGGCGATCTTCTACGACGAGGAGAGCCAGGGTCGTCGCTGGCACTACGACGAGATCCCGGACGAGCTGAAGGACAAGGTGCACGAGCTGCGCTACCAGCTCGTCGAGGCCGCCGCGGAGCAGGACGACGCCCTGCTCGAGCGCTACCTCGCCGGTGAGGAGCTGCACCGCGACGACCTCTTGGCCGCGATCCGCAAGGGCGTGCTCGCCGGCGAGATCGTCCCCGTGCTGTGCGGCTCGGCGCTGCGCAACAAGGGCGTGCAGCGACTGCTCGACGCGGTCTGCTACTACCTGCCGTGCCCGCTCGACGTGGACGAGATCCACGGTGAGGACCCGCGGACCGGCGAGGACCTCGTCCGCCACCCCGACAAGAGCGAGCCGCTCTCCGCGCTCGCGTTCAAGACCGTCGCCGACAAGAACGGCGACCTCTACTTCGTGCGCGTCTACTCGGGCACGCTCAACCAGGGCGACCAGATCTGGAACGCCACGCGCGGCAAGAAGGAGCGCGTGGGCCGTCTGATGATCATGCACGCCGCCGATCGCGAGCTGGTCGACAAGCTCGAGGCCGGCCACATCGGCGCGGTGGTCGGGTTCAAGGACACGTACACGGGCGACTCGCTCTGCATGAAGGACAACCAGATCCTCATGGAGCCGATGCTCTTCCCGGAGACCGTCATCTCGATGGCGGTGCACCCCAAGAGCCCCGGCGACCGCGGCAAGCTCGGCGAGGCGCTCACCCGCCTGTCGAAGGAAGACCCGACGTTCAAGGCGTACACCGACGAAGAGACCAAGGACACGATCATCAGCGGCATGGGCGAGCTGCACCTCGAGGTGCTCATCAGCCGCCTGCTGAACGAGTTCAAGATCGCCTGCGAGGTCGGCAAGCCGAAGGTCGCCTACCGTCAGACCATCAAGAAGGACTGCGACGTCACTGGTCGTCACGTGAAGCAGTCGGGTGGTAGCGGTCAGTTCGGTGTGGTCAACGTCCGCGTGTCGACCCACGACGAGACCGAGAACACCTTCGAGAGCAAGATCGTCGGCGGCTCCGTGCCGAAGGAGTACATCCCGGCCGTCAAGGTCGGCCTGATGGACGCCTGCGAGGTGGGCTACCCGCTCGGCTTCCCGTTCGTGAAGTGCCACTTCGAGCTCTACGACGGCAAGTCGCACGACGTGGACAGCTCCGAGATGGCCTTCAAGGCCGCCGGCCGCCTGGCGCTCCGCGAGGCCGTGGCGAGCGTCGGCGTGGACATCCTCGAGCCGTGGATGGCGATCACCATCACCGCGCCCGAGAACAACCTCGGCGACGTGCTCGGCAGCCTCAACCAGCGCCGCGGACAGGTCGAGAAGACCGAGCGCGGCTCTGGCGATGCAATGCGCATCTTCGGCCACGTCCCGCTGGCCGAGATGTTCAAGTACACCGAGGTGCTGCGCGGTCTGTCGCAGGGCCGCGGCGTCTACTCGATGGAGCCCCACGAGTACCGCGTCGTCCCGCAGTCGATCGCCAAGAAGGTGCGCGAAGAGATCGAGGAGCAGCGCAAGGCCAAGGGCAAGTAGCCCCGGCCCCCTACGCGCCTAGCGACGACGGTCCTTCGAGGGCGGGCGGCGTTTGCCGCCCGCGCGGGGCCGTCCCTTGCCGCCTGCCCGCGGACGCCCTTTGCCCTTGCCGCCGGGACGCCCCTTGCCGCGCGGCCTCGGGCCTCCGTGCGCGTGCCGCGGCTTGTGCGGCCGCGCCTCGCCCTCGGGATGGGCGAGCCGGGGGCGCATGACGCGTCCGGCGATCTTGACGCCGTTGAGGACCTCGAGGATGTGGTCCACGTGCGCGGCGGCCACCTCCACGAAGGTCACGTTCTCGCGCATGTTGATGCGCCCGACGACCTTGCCCGGCAAGCCGCTCTCGCCTGCGATGGCGCCCACCACGGTTCCCGGCTTCAGGTGGTTGCGCGCCCCGACGGGCAGGACGATCTCGACGAACGCGTGCGCGTCGGCATGGCGATCGGCGCCAGCCGGTGCGTGCAGCGGCTCATCGCCCCACGCGAGGCGGAGCGCGGCGGCCGCAAGCGTCTCGGGGTCCAGGCCCTCCGCTTCCCCGATGGACCGCGCCCACGCGCGGAACGCGTCGGGCGTCTCCGCACCGATCGCGCGGAGCTGATCGATCATCCGCGCGCGCCGGCGCTCGAGCAGCTCCTCGATCGCGGGAATCGGAAACTGCTCCATCTGCTGCCCGCTGAAGCGCTCGATGCTCCTGAGCATCCACTGCTCGCGCGGCTGCCACAGCGTCACGGCGCGCCCCGTGCGCCCCGCCCGGCCGGTGCGCCCGATGCGGTGCACGTAGACCTCGGGGTCGCGCGGCAGGTCGTAGTTGATGACGAGCCCGATGTGATCGATGTCGAGGCCGCGCGCCGCCACGTCCGTCCCGACCACGATCTGGATGCGCCGGTTGCGCAGCCGCTTCACCACGTCGTCGCGCTGCACCTGGGTCATGCCGCCGTGGATGCAGTCGGCGCCGAAGCCGCGTGCGTTGAGGTGCTCGGCCAGCCCGGCGGCCGCGCGTTGCGTGCCGACGAACACGAGCACGGCCTCGTGGTCTTCCACGCCGAGGATGCGCTCGAGCGCCTCGTTCTTGTTGTGGCGTGACACCCGCACCGCGATCTGCTCGATCTTCTCGACGGTCCGCGTCTGCTTCGCGAAGCGCACGTCCACCGGATCGTTCAGATGGCGCTCGGCGACGCGACGGATCGGGCCGGGCATCGTGGCGGAGAACAGCGCGATCTGCCGCTCTGCGGCGGCGTGCTCGAGGATCCACTCGACGTCCTCGAGGAAGCCCATGTTGAGCATCTCGTCCGCCTCGTCGAGGCAGAAGAAGTGCACGCCGGCGAGGTCGAGGGTGCCGCGCCGGAGGTGATCCGACACGCGGCCAGGCGTCCCGATGACGACATGGACCGTGCGCTGCAGCGCCTTGCGCTGCACGTGGATCGGCTGGCCGCCATACACCGGCAGCACATGCACGCCGTGCTTGCCCACGTAGCGTCCGTACGCGCGCACCGCCGTCGCGACCTGCATGGCCAGCTCACGCGTCGGCGTGAGCACGATCGCCTGCACGTCGCGGCGCGTGAGATCGAGGCGCTGCAGCAGCGGCAGCGCGAACGCCGCCGTCTTGCCCGTACCCGTCTGGGCCTGGCCGATCATGTCGCGGCCTTCGAGCAGCGGCGGGATGGCGCCGGCCTGGATCGCCGTCGGCGTCTCGTAGCCCAGCGCCTCGACCGCCTTCAGCAGGTTCGGGGCGAGGCCGAGGTCGGCAAAGCGGATGTCGTCCGGGCTGGTCATGGCCGGCCGAGCCTACGCGAGGGCCTGATCGACGGCGCGTCGGGACGCCGCGTCGATCACGCCTCGGCGGACGCGTCGGCGGGTCCGGCGCGCTTCGCCTCGAGCGCCTCCCAGCGTTCGTAGGCGCCGGCGATCTCCCCCTCCAGCGCCTTCATGCGCGCGGTGGCTTCCGCAATGCGCTCGCCGGGCCCGGTGAAGAAGGCGGGATCGGCCATCTGCGCGTGCAGCGCGGCCTGCTCGGCCTCCAGCTTCTCGATGCGCCCCGGCAGCGTGCGCAGCTCCTGCTTCTCCTGTTTGTCGAGCGGCGACACGCGCGGCCCGCGGCGCGCGCGTTTCGACGTCTTGGGTTTCGCCGAGGCGGACGGCTTGCGTTGCGTGAGCCAGTCGGCGTAGCCCCCGACGTACTCGCCCCATGCGCCATCGCCTTCGAGCACCAGCGTGCTCGTCACGACGTTGTCGAGCAGCTCGCGATCGTGGCTCACGACGAGCACCGTGCCCTCGTAGGCCACGAGCAGGTCCTCGAGCACGGCCAGCGTCTCGACGTCCAGGTCGTTCGTCGGCTCGTCGAGGACGAGCACGTTCGACGGCTGCGCGAACAGGCGCGCGAGCAGGAGCCGGTTGCGTTCGCCGCCGGAGAAGTCGCGGATGGACCCCCGCGCCTGGTCCGCCGTGAACAGGAAGTCGCGCAGGTAGCTGATGACGGAGCGCTCCTTGCCGCCCACCGTCACGTTCGGCCCCGTCGGGTTGACGTTCTCCGCGGCGGACGCGGACTCGTCCAATGCCGCATGAAGCTGGTCGAAGTACGCGATCTCGAGGTTCGTGCCCTGCCGCACCACGCCGGCGTCCGGCTGGATCTCGCCGAGCAGCAGCCGGATCACCGTCGTCTTGCCGGACCCGTTGGGTCCGATGATGCCGACCTTGTCCCCGCGCTGGATGGTGGTCGTCAGGCCGCGCACGATCGGCTGGCCTTCCCACGCGTAGTCGACATCCGTCGCGCGCATCACGTTGCGTCCCGACGTCCCCGCGGCATGCGACTGCATGCGCACGGACCCGGTCTGCTCGCGCCGCTCGCTTCGCTCGGCACGCATGGCGCGCAGCTCGCGCACGCGCCCCATGTTGCGCTTGCGGCGCTCGCGAACGCCGCGCCGGATCCACACCTCTTCCTCGGCAAGCTTCTTGTCGAACTGCGCGTTCGCCTGCGTCTCGGTGTCCAAGCGCCCCTGCTTGCGATCGATGTACCGCTCGTAGTCGGCCTCGTACCTCGTGACGTGGCCGCGATCGAGATCGAGGATGCCGGTGGCGAGCTTGCGCAAGAGCGCACGGTCGTGCGTGACGAAGAGCAGCGTCTTGGCCTGGCGCCGGAGGAACGTCTCGAGCCACTCGATGGAGTCGACGTCGAGGTGGTTCGTGGGCTCGTCGAGGAGCAGCAGCTCGGGCTCGCCGGCCAGCGCCCGCGCCAGCAACGCGCGCCGCTTGAGTCCGGCGGAGAGCGCGGTCAGCTGCGCGTCGGCGTCGAGCCCCACGCGCGAGATGGCAGCGCGCGCCTTGTGCTCCGACGGCGCGTCCGCGCCGGCCAGGACCAGGTCGAGCACGCTTCCGTCGAGGTCGTCCGGCACCCGCTGATCGAGGACGGCAATGCGGCCCGCGCGAACGACGCGGCCGTCATCCGGCTCGAGCAGCCCGGCCACCACCTTGAGCAAGGTGGACTTGCCTGCGCCGTTGCGGCCCAGGAGGCACAGGCGCTCGCCCGCGTCGATCGTCAGATCGACGGCGTCGAGGATCGGCGGGCCGCCGAAGGCGACCGTGATTCCGTGCAGCTGGACGACGGGCATGGGGCAGGTGTACGGGGGCGGCGCGCGGCTCGGCGCGAATTCACGGTCGGGTCGGGGCGCTCTCCGGTGATGGGGCCCCGGGCTCACCCCGCGCGGGCGCGGTGGCGTCCTCCCGCTCGGCCCACCAACGCGCGGCGTCCGCCTCGGTCCAGCGGCCCGCGTCCTCGCAGGCCAGCAGTGCCTCGCGGAGCGCGGCGGCGGACGCCGGGCGGGCTTCGGGAATGCGGTCGACGCAGCTGAGGATCAGCTGGGAAAGGTCGTCGGCGATCGGACGCCCCAACCGCGCGCTCGGCGACTCGGCGGTAGCGCTCAGGTGCATGATCAGGTCCTCGCGCCCCCCCTCGCCGGGGAACAAGGTCGTGCCCGTGAGCAGCCAGTAGCCCACGACGCCGAGCGCGAACAGGTCGCTGCGCGCATCGCCGCGCGTTCCGCGCACGACCTCGGGCGCGATGAAGCCGAGCGTGCCGGAGACCGTCCCCTCTTCCTCCAGATAGGGCATGTCGTTCGGGCCGTGCCCCATGGCCCCCACCAGCCCGAAGTCGAGCACCTTGAGGAAGTCGACCTCGTGCCCCAGGCGGCACAGCATTAGGTTCGCCGGCTTGACGTCGCGGTGCAGCAGCCCCTTGTCGTGCGCCTCGGCGAGCGAGCGGCAGGCCTGCGCAAGCACGTGGATCACCCGCCCGGGTGGCTGCGGACCGTACTCACGCACGAGGCGCTGCAGGTCGATGCCGGGCAGATACTCCATCACGGCGAACATCTCGCCGTGCTCGCCGACGCCGTAGTCGAACAGGCGCACCGTGTTCGGCGAGCGCAGCATCGCCACGGCGCGCGCCTCGCGCCGGAAGCGCAGGGCGAGCGCGCGCACCTCCTCTGGCCGCGACCGGGTGTCGGCGGTCGGCGTCACGAGCTTCACGGCCACGTCGTGCGGCAGGAACTGGTGACGGGCACGCCACACCTGCCCCATGCCGCCCTCGTCGACCTTCTCCACCACCTCGTAGCGCGCCGGACGCTGCGCACCGGAGCGCACGCGCGAGACATCGCGAGCGAGACGTTGGATCGAGTAGGCGGCCATGAACGAGAGGCCGGCGCAGAAGTAGCCCGGCCCCCACCACCGGACCAGGACGGCGCCGGGAAGCGGATCCCCACCGAGCGCAAGGTGCATCCCATAGCTCAGGGGCAGCATCGAGGCGCTCGCGAGTGCCGTCACCAGCGCCTCCCGTGGCCGGCAGGGAATGATGAGCGGGAACAGCACGATCCAGAGGCAGATCCCCGATACGCCGTCCCAGCTCGGCGTCCGGTCTGTCAGGAGGACCGTCTCGGCCGACGCCATGGCGGCCGCCGCGAACGCGACGTAGCACAGACCCACGCGCACGAGCGACGCCGGGCGCGCATCGCGCCGACGCGCGTAGAGGTGGATCGCGAGCGAGAGGAGCGCCACCGACACGCACAGCGTGAACATGACGGTGCCGACGATCGGGGGCTTGCCCAACGCGGGCGGCAGGGTCAGCGAGACGAGCATGCCCGCGACGAAGATGCCCATCCCAATGGCCGAGAAGAGCCGCAGGCGCCGCCCGGCATCCGTGACCAGCAGATCGATGAGCGCCAGCTCGTCGGCGGCGTCGGAGTCCGGCCCCTTGAAACCGGCCGTAATGGCGCCCTGTGCTTCGCTGCTCATCGTGCGCCGATGGTACGCCGTCGGCCGATTCGCCGCTGCATCGGGCCGGGCGGCCGCGTCCGTGCGTTCAGCCCCGCCCTCCGAAGGAAGACCTCACGTAGGGTGTGCGCGACCCGCCTCGGAGACCGCTCATGCGTCGCCTCGTCCTGCCCTTGCTCCTGCTCCCGCTGCTCGTCCTGCCCGCGTGCGGCGGCTCGAATCGTGCGGTCGCCATGGACGCGCGGCGTCAGGCGCGCAACAACAGCATCACCATCCAGCGGCTCCAGGAGCGGATCGCAAGACTCGAGCGGGAGCTCGCGGCGCTGAAGAAGTGAAACGAGCCCCGGCTAGAGGATGTTGAACACCTGCTGCATCGCGGCGGTGCGCGCCGGGTAGTTGGCGCCGGCGGTCAGGCGGCGGCGCGAGGGCTTGGGCTCGGGATCGCAGATGAGGCCGAGCGCCACGACGCACATCGTGCGCGTGTAGACCGACTTCTGCCGGCTCTTGATGATCTGGATTAGCGGCTCGGCCGCGGCGAGGTCGCCGAGCCGGCCGAGGCCGGCGGCGATCGCCGTCTGGCCACCGATGGAGCGTGTCTTGTGCAGCTGCTGCACGAGCAGCTCGACGGTGCCCTCGGTGCCGATCATCGAGAGCGCCTTGACCGCGCCGAGGAACACGAGGGACGAGCGGCGCTCCGTGAGCAGGCGCCGGAGCAGTTCGCGTGTCTTGAGGTCGCGCGCTCCCGTGAGGGCGAGCGCCACGCACGCCTCGCCGCGCATGAACCCGCCGTTCTTCTTCTCGGCGACGATCTCGAACAGCGCGTCGCGCGCGCCGACGGCGCGCGAGAGACCAAGGCCGACGGCGTACGCCGAGACCGCCTCGGCGCTGCCGCGCCGGCGATGCAGCCCTTGCTCGAGCGTGCCGTGCACCGAACGGACGAACGCCGCAGTCGTGCGCGTCTGCGGCTCGAGCTCGTGCACGCAGAGCCCGAGGCCGAGCGCGGCGAACGGCCGCTCCATCGTGCTGCCGTCGAGACACTCGCGCGCGAGGAAGGCCCCGATGCAGTTCGGGCCCTTGATCATCCGGTCGCGGCCTTCGTCGAGGTCGGCATTCACCAGCTTGCCGAGGGTGATGAGATACAGGCCCTGGGCCTGCCAGTTCGGCTCGTTGTGCCAGGCCTTGCGCAGCGCGTCGGCGATCCACAGCCGGTCGGCCGCGCCGAGGCGCGGGGCCCACTCCGCGAGCGCGAGAACGGAGGCCGTGCGCACGGAGACGTGCTGGCGCGAGTTGCCCAGCACGCGAACCAGGATCGGCAGGCAGCTGGCGCGATCGAGGCGGGCGAGGGCCGTGAGCGCGTGCGAGCGCTCGAAGCCGTCCCACCGGCGGTTCCCCACGTTGCGGCCGACGACGATGTAGCGCAGATCGTCGCGCACGCCGCTGGGTACACCCGCACGCGGCTGCAGGCCGAGCGCGGTGAGGAGCGCGATGCGCAGGTCGGCCGACGCGTACTTGCGCGGGACGCGGCGCCACAGCTCACGCGTCATGTCGCGCCCGTCGCGGTGGATCGCGTCGCCGGGATAGGGCTGGTCCGCCAGGAGGCCGATTGCGTACGCGGCGAACGCACGCACCCGGTTCGGCGCATCCTTGTCGTCGAAGAGCTGGAGCAGGAACTCGCGCACGCGCGTCAGTCGATCGACGGGCAGACGCATGGTCGGGTCGCTGCGGCGGAGGAGACCGAGTCCCATGACGGCCGACTCGCGCACCTCGACCGACGCATCGGGATCCAGCGCATAGCGCTCGAAGATCGAGAGCGGCACCGGCTCGCGGGCGATGCGCCCGAGCGCGATCAGCGCGGCGGCGCGGATCGCCTGGGGCGTATCCGTGCTCGGATCGACGAGATCGAGGAGATGCGGATAGACGGTCTCGGTGACCACCTTGCGGCGGGCCATCTCCCACGCGGAGGTGCTGCCGGCTTCACGGCCACCGAGCTCGAACGGACCCGCGGCTTCGGTGACGTTCGCGCCCTCGATCACGCCCCGGGCAGGCAGGAGCTCCGGGCTGTTGAGGATCCACCAGACGCGCCAGTCCTCTTGGAGGAAGAAGGCGCGGTTGCCGGCCGACGGGTTGGCGCCACCCGGGGTGCCGCCGGTCGTCGGAACGACGGGCAGCGGCACGTCGGAGGGCGCCTCCTGCGGCTGGTTGGGCATCTGCGGGTTCTTGAACCCGCCCCCGTGCGCCGCAGCGTCCGGGGCGAAGGCGACGCCTGCGCCCAGGAGGGCGATCCAGAGGAGCGGCCGGAGGTCGGGGCGGCGGATCACAGGATCGTGAGGGCCTCGTGCAGCGCAGCGCTGCGCGCCGGGTAGTTCGCAGGAACGAGGATCTTGAGCATGCTCGGCTGCGGCTCGGGATCGAGCAAGCGCCCGAGCGCCACGACCGCCATCGCGCGCACCAGGTCGCTCTTGGTCGTTTGCGCGGCGTCCATCAGGGGTGCGACCGCCTCCAGGTCACCCAGGTGCCCGAGGGCCATCGTGACCTGCGCGAGGTGCGCGGTGGAGCGGCCCGTCTTGAGCTCCTCGATCAGCCGCTCGGCCGCGCCCTCGTTGCCGATCAGCGAGAGCGCGAGCGCGGCGCGTCCGCGCAGGCGCTCGAACCGGCGCTGGGCGAGGGCCCCGACGAGCGCCGAGGTGACGTCGTGGGTGCGCGCCCGCAGCTGGCCCAGTGCCAACGCCGCGTGGCCGCGCAGCTCGGGGTCGAGCTTGCCGCCCCGGACGATGGCCGCGAGGGCGCCGGTGTGGGTCGCGTCCCCCATCAGGCCGAGCGCCACCGCCGCGGCGCCGCGGGCCGACGCATGCAGGCCCTTGTAGCGCAGGGCATCCAGGAGCAGGTCGCCGGCGCGCTTCTCGAGCGCGATGCCCGCATCGCCCGCCTTCGCCGCATTGCGCGCGGCGAAGCCCAGCGCGATCAACCCGTAGCCGCGTGACCACCAGGGCCCGCGCGTGGCCTGGGCCTCCAGCACCTTGCGGATGTCCGTCGAGGTCAGGAGGCGCTTCTGGCCGGCGGCGCAGTCGGCGTCGAGCAGCCGCCCCAGCGCAATCACGGTGAGCCCGCGGACGAGCACGCCCGCCTTCTCGCGGTCGAGCACCTTGAGCAGCTGGCGCGCAACGAGCATGCGTTCGATGGGCGTCCACTCCGCGGCGAGCGCACCCACGGAGAGCGTCGCCGACAAGGTGACCGCGTCGTGCTGCCGCGCGTCGGAGAGCACCTGGAGCAGGCGCTTGCGGGCGCTCGGTCCGCCGAGGCGCGCCATCGCGGTCAGCACGTGCGAGCGCTCGTAGGCGTCCCACGTGCGTCCGCGCGTCTTCTGCTTGGCGACGATCGCCGCGAAGCCGGCGCGCGTGCCTTCGGGCAGGCCGGCGGTGGGATGCATGCCCAGCGCCACGATGGGCGCGATGCGCAGCTCGCGCTCGTCGTAGGGCAGGCCGACGCGCTCCCAGAGCAGGCCGGAGAACAGCGCGCCGTCCTTGGCCACCGTGCGCTCGTCGAAGGGCTGGTCGCCCAGCAGGCCGAGGGCGTACATCGTGAACACCCGGGTGCGCTCCGGCACGCGCAGCCGCTTCACGCCGAGGCGCCGGTCCCAGACCATCAGCAGCCGGCCGCGCAGCGGGTCGAGACGCGCGACGGACATCTGCTGCTCCGCATCACTGCGGCGCAGGAGGCCGAGGCCGAGGGCGGCGGACTCGCGCACGATCGGCTTGGCCTTCTCGTCCTCGAGCCAGTAGAGCAGCCGGTCCACGTCGTCCGGTGCGTTCGTGAGCTTGCCGAGCGCGAGCAGTGCGGAGCCGCGCACGTCGGCGTCGACCTTCCGCTTCGGGTCGACGAGCGAGCGCAGGTACGGCAGCACGACCTCGTCGGCGAGGCGCGCGCGCTCGGCTTCCCAGGGCAGCGCCGCGTCGGAGCCGCCGGGGGTCACCACGCGCGGGCGCAGGTGGTGCGGGCGCGGCAGGAGGGCGTGGCGGTTGATGTCCCACCACAGCTCCCAGCTGTGCTCGAACGTGGGCGTCTCGTCGTGGCGCGTGCGCTTGAAGGGACGGTCGGGTGCCAAGCCCGGCGGGCCGCCGGGCGTGGTGATCGGGCCGCCGATGCCGGGATCCACGTGGGTCGGGGGATCGCCGGTCGGGCGTCCGGGAGCCCCGCCGGGCCCCGACTCGGGCGGCGGGGGCACGAAGCCGCCGCCGTGGGCGTGGGCCGCGCCGGCCGTCGCCGCGGCCGCCACGAGCACGGTGATGAACATCCAGCCGAATCGCATGCGCGACCGCCTCCTCCCGACCTATCAACGTACCGGGAGCGGCGTTTTCAGCGGGCGCCGGAGCGGATTGCCGTGGCGACCCGCTCGTGGCCGAGCGGATCGGGCCTGCGGGCGACCTGCGGCGGACCTACTTGGAAGCGTCGGTGCCCCAGTCGAGGACCTCGGAGATGACCTTGCCGGCGCGCTCACGGCGCACGAGGCCCGTGACCGCCACCTCGTCGCTGATCCAACGCTTGTCGACGACGCCGCGGCGCGTCTTGCGCGTGATCAGGAGGCACTCGAGCGTCTTGCCCTTCACCTCCAGGGTGGTCTTCTCGACGGTGACGTTGGCGCCGCGGAGCATCATCTCCTTGCGCCGCGGACGGCGCGTGGGATCGCCCTGCATCACGGTCTTGCCGTGCTCGACGCGCGTCTGGAGCACGACCTCGTCGTCGTTGACCTCGACCACCTTCATGGTCGCGACCGTCTCCTGGCCCTGGACCACGTTGCGGTACTTGATCCACTCGCCCGGCTTCGCGTCGAAGAGCGGGTTCGGGATCTTCGGACCTGCGGTCGCAGCGGGCTGCTTCTTGGGCGGCTTCGAGACCGCCGCCGGCTTGGCGGGCTTCTCCGCCGGCTTCTCGGCCGGCTTCGCCTCGGGGGCGGCCTCCTCGCTCGTCTCCTCGATGCCCCACTCCACCGCCTCCATGACGGTGAACTTGCCGAGCATGACCTTCATCAGGCCGGAGCCGGGGATGGCGTTCGTGAACGTCATCTGCAGCTGGCCGCCGCCGTACGCGACGTTGACGTTGACCGCCTCGACCTGCTTGCCCTTGACCTCGACGGTCGTCTTCTCGTGCGAGCTGATCTCACCGAAGTTCTCGAGCGACTCGAGCAGCGGCTTGTTGAGCCACTCGGTGGGCAGCGGCATCGTGACCGGCGGGCCGTCCTCGACCTCGTTCTCGATGTAGATCATGTCGTCCTTGATCTCGACGACCACGACGCGCATGACGATCTTCTGCTCCTGCCCGGGCAGGGACATGTGGTAGCGCACCCACTCGCCGAGCTTGGCGTCGACGATCGGGTCCATCGCGCCGGCCTTGCGAGCCGGATCCCCCTTGGGCCCGGGCTTGTCGGGCTTGGGGCCCGGCGTCGTCGCATCGGGCTTGGGCTGCGGCTTCGGCTTGGTGGCCGACGCCTTGCCCTCGACCTCGGCCATCACGACCTGGATCGCCTTCTTGAGCTGCGGGTCGCGACCGGCGCGGCGATCCTCGGGCGTCTCCTCCACGAGGAAGTCCGGCTTCACGCCGTGGCCCTCGAGGTTGGTGCCGTCCATGCCGTAGTAGCCGACGCGCGGGATCCGGAAGCGCGTGCCGTCCGAGAGGCTGATGTCGTTCGTGCCGATCACGCCGCCGGGCGTGGGGACACCGACGACCTTGCCGCGATCGAGCGCCTTGAAGATGTAGGGGAACACCTCGGCGTCGCTGAACGAGTTCTCGTTGATCAGCACGACCACGGGCCGATCCCAGTAGAGCGCGGGCTGCGTCGCACGACGCCGCTGGCCGCGCAGCGAGACGCGCGCGAACGGGCGGGCGGTGAGCACCTGCATGAGCTGCTGGTGGATGTTGCCGCCGCCGTTGTTGCGCACGTCGAGCACCATGCCCTTGATGCGCTTGCTCTGGCTCCACTGCCCCACGGCGCGCTGGAACGCCTGCAGGTTCTGCGGGTTCATCTGGTTCAGGTGGATGTAGCCCAGGCGGCCCTTCGACGTCGTGCGGACGGTGCGCGCACAGCGCTTGATCCACTCCTGGTACTTCATCTGCCGGATGGCGCCGGCGGGCATCGGCTTCACGCCCGAGGCGCGACGCTCGTCGCCGAGGCCTTCCTCGGTGATCGGCCGGTAGCGCAGCTCGATGTCCTTGCCGACGGTGCCCGAGAGCACGACGTCGATGTCGGTCGTCTTGTTGATCTTCTTGCCGGCGATGCGCGTGACCTCGTCACCGACGCGCAGGCCCGCCTTGTCGGCCGGGCCGCCCTTCATGATCGAGAGCACCTTGCGGCCGCCGCTCTTGCCCGAGACCTCCGAGAGCGTGGCGCCCAGGTAGCCCGTGGCCGGACGGCGCGAGGGCACGGCATTCGAGGGCCGGCTGCCGCCGCCGATGCCCAGGTGGCTCGCGTTGAGCTCCGCGATCATCTGGCGCACGACGTTCTGGAACTCCGACTTCACCTCGGCGTCGATCGCCATCTGGCGATACTTCTTCTTCATCGCGTCCCAGTCGACGCCGTGCATCTTGGCGTCGTAGAAGCCGTCCTTGAGGCGCGTCCACGCCTCGTCGAAGAGCTGCTCGAGCTCCTTCTTCGTGTCGACCTCGATGGCGCCCTGGAACGGGACCTTCTCGCGGTTCTCGATCGAGGTGGGCGCCGGGACGCGGAAGACCTCCTGGCCCTCATCGGGACCCGCGCAGAAGTAGATGTAGCCGTTGGCGGTCCAGGTGGCCGTCGCGCCGTTGCGCGAGACCTGCATCGACGGGCCACCGGAGGAGGCCGTCACGAAGATGCCGCCCGATCGGCCCGTGCCCGGGTTGAACGCCTCGTAGACGATGAAGCGGCCGTCCGGCGAGAAGCTCGGCACCTGCAGGAAGCCCGCACCGCGGGTGACGCGGCGCACGCCGGACCCGTCGGCGTTCATCACGAAGATCGCCTGGTTGCCCTCGCGCGCGGAGTCGAACGCGATCAGGCGCCCGTCGGGCGAGTAGCTCGGGTCGTCGTCGCCCGCGCTGTGCTTGGTGAGCTGGGTCGCCTCACCCGACTCGACGTCGATCGTCCAGATGTCGCGGTTGCCGCTGCGCTCCGAGCAGAAGACGAGCTTGCGACCATCCGGCGCCCAGTTGTGGAAGAAGTCGTCCTTCTTGTTCTTGGTGAGCTGCTTGGCGTTCGAGCCGTCGGCGTTCATCACCCAGATGTCGCTGTTGCCCGTGCGGTTCGACTGGAACGCGATGCGCTGGCCGTCGGGGCTCCAGCGCGGCCACTCGTCGGTGGCAGCACCGGTCGTGATGCGCCGGGCGGCGCCGCCGCTGGCGGACATGGTCCAGATGTCGCCGCGCACGCTGCAGACGAGGCGCTTGCCGTCGCGATCGAGGTGCGCGTGCTGCACACCGCTGGTGATCTGGTGCTGCACGACGCCGCTGTGACGCACGTCACTCTTGACGACGAGGTCGATGCGCTTGCGCGGCGCATCCTTCGCGGTGAGGTCGGCCGTGAAGACCTGGCCGTGCACCTCGAAGGCCATCGTCTTCATGTCCCAGCCCAGGAAGGGCCGGTGCACGTCGTTGCCGGTGTACTTCGTCACCTGCGTGCGCTTGCCGCCCTTCGCGGGCATGGCGTAGAAGTTCGCGACGCCCTTCTCCTCGGCCACGAACCAGATCTGCGAGCCGTCCTTGTTGAAGAACGGGTAGCGCTCGTTGCCGTCCGTCTTGGTGAGGCGCTTCGCAAGCGGCACGGGCTCGCCAGGCTTCTTGACCGGCGCGACCCAGATGTCGTGGTTGCCCGAGCCTTCGTAGTTGTCCTGGTAGATCGTGTTCGTGCCCTTGACGAACACGATGTGCTTGCCGTCGGCCGAGTAGCTGGCCTCGCGCGCGTTGCCGTCGTCCGTGAGGCGCGCGACGGGGCCGCCGGCGACGGCGACCTCGTAGACGTCGAGGCCGCGCACGGTCGGGTCGCGATCGCCACCGAAGAGCAGCTTCTTGCCGTCGGGCGACCAGCTCCACAGGATCTCCGTCCCGCTGTGGTGCGTGACGCGCTCCGGCACACCGCCGTCGACGGAGATGACGAAGAGGTCGTAGCCACCGCCGCGCTGCGAGCTGAAGGCGATGTGCTTCCCGTCGGGGCTGAAGCGCGGCAGCGTGTCCTGCGCCTCGTGGATCGTCAGGCGGGCGATGCGCGGGTCCTTGCCCGTGCCGGCCACCCAGATGTCGCCGCGGTAGGCGAACGTGACGTGCTTGCCGTCGGGCGAGATCGAGGGATAGCGCAGGCCGCGTGTGAGCTCGTCCTTGGCATTGGAGTCGGCGGCCGCGAAGGCCACGAGCCCGACCACAGCGAGCAGAACGAGGGCGCGGGAGAACAACCGGGGTCGACGCATGGAGAACCTCGTAATCAGGGCGTTGAGCCGCAGAGCGTAGCAGAGCGGCGTCCGCCGCGGGGCTGCCGCCGGACTGTTTCGGGACACACGACTAGGGTCCCGCGCAACAGGGGATTACGACGCATGCGGCAGCCTAGGCCACCGCGCTGCGGGGCCGTGGGGCGACGGCGCGGCAAAGCCCCGCCGAGCATCCACGGCGCCGCAGTCAGATCGAGTGGTCGTGCATGTCGTAGTCGTCGGGATCGCGGGGCTGGGCGATCATGTTGAGGAACGCCTCGTTGCTGGGCGTCTCCTCCATGCGGCCGAGCAGGAGCTCCATGGCCTCGAGCGTACGCACGCGGTTGAGCAAGCGGCGCAGGGTGTAGATCTTCTCGAGCTCCGCCGTGGAGAGCAGCTTCTCTTCCTTGCGCGTGCCCGACAGGTTCACGTCGATCGCGGGGAAGATGCGCTGCTCGGCGAGCTGGCGGCTCAGCACGAGCTCCATGTTGCCCGTGCCCTTGAACTCCTCGAAGATCACCTGGTCCATGCGCGAGCCGGTCTCGATCAGCGCCGTGGCGATGATCGTGAGCGAGCCACCGTCTTCGATGTTGCGCGCCGCGCCGAAGAAGGCCTTGGGCTTCTCCAGCGTGCGCGAGTCGATGCCGCCCGACATGGTGCGACCGCCCCCGCGCTGCAGCAGGTTGTAGGCACGGCCGAGGCGCGTGAGCGAGTCCATCAGGATCACGACGTCGCGGCCGGTCTCGACCATCCGCTTCGCCTTCTTCAGGACCATCTCGGTGACGTGCACGTGGTCCTGGGGCGTGTTGTCGTTCGTCGAGACGGCGACCTCGCCGCGCGTCGCTCGCTTGAACGCCGTGGCCTCCTCGGGCCGCTCGTCGACGAGCAGCACGATGAGATACGCGTCCGGGTAGTTGTGCTGGATCGACTGCGCGATCTTCTGGAGGATCATCGTCTTGCCGGCGCGCGGCGGGGAGACGAGCAGGCTGCGCTGGCCGAAGCCGATCGGACAGAGCAGGTCGATCACGCGCAGCGTGATGTCGTCCATGTCCTTCGAGAGGTCGATCTTGCGATCCGGGTCGATGACGGTCAGCTCGTCCCACTTGGGCGTCTTGTGGTAGAGGTGCGGCGCGAGGCCGCAGACCGACGCGAGCTGCACGAGGGGCGGGTTCTGCCCGGGGCGCTTGGGCTCGCCGATCTCGCCCTCCACCGTCACGCCGTCGCGCAGGCCGTAGTCGCGGATCAGCTGGGGCGCGACGTAGGGATCGTCGGCCGAGACCACGTAGCCCTCGCCGGGCGCGCGCAGGAAGCCGTGCCCGTCACGGGCACCGTCGAGCACGCCGAACTCGTAGAGCCGCTCGGTCGCGGGGGCCTCGAAGGGGGGCGCATCGGGCGCCGGGGCCGGCGGGGTGATCTCTTCGCCGTAGCCGCCGTAGAGCAGCCCGGTCTCCTCGAATGCGTTGGCGTCGCTCGAGGTCTTCCCGCCACGCCGGCGGCCCCCCCCGCGCTTGCGCTGGGTGGGCGCGCTGCCGCCGCCACCCCCGCCGCCGCCGCCGCCTCCACGGCCTCGGCCGCGGCCGCCGCGGCGCCTACGCCGTCTGCGACTTCCTGTCGCCATGTCGTTTGCCTCCCCTCGCACCGCCGCGGCCGCAGGACCACGCAGGTGGCCGGGCCGGGACCGGTGAATGGGCTCCACACGCCCGTGACGAGCAGGTCGCCTACCGGGCACGCATCGGGTCTCGGGGGCGTGCGAGGTGGCCTGCCGAAATCGTTCGCAGGCCTGGACGGCGCTGGGGCCGTCGGGTCGCTCGCTCGGGCGGAATCCGATGTTCCGCCTCGCGACCCCCGTTGGGCACGATGCTACCCGCCTCGAGGGCAGCGGCAACGATCTTTGCGCAAATCGACGCGCCTGGCGGCCCCTCGGGCGTGGGCGCGCACCCGGACATTCGTCCGGAGGGCCACCCTGCGGCGGCTAATCTCTGGCCCTTCGCGCCATCCCGGTTCCCCGGCGCGCCTCAGGGAAGCCCATCCATGTCCATCGCCTTCCAGGTCGATCCCGTCGGGCCCTGCAAGAAGAAGATCGCGGTCACCATCCCGGCCGAGCGCATCCAGCAGGAATTCGACAGCAAGTACAACGAGATCAACGAGCACGTCGCCCTGAAGGGCTTCCGGCCGGGCCACGCGCCGCGGAAGCTGCTCGAGAAGCGCTTCGCGGGCAAGCTCGGAGACGAGGTCAAGGGCGACCTGGTCAAGGCGGCCCTCGAGGAGCTCGTCGAAGAGCAGAAGGTCGAGCCGCTCAAGCCGCCCGAGATCGACATCGAGAGCCTGGAGATGACCCCGGACCAGGAGCTCAGCTTCGAGTTCGAGCTCATCACCAAGCCCGAGTTCGATACGCCCGAGTACAAGGGCCTCGAGGTCAAGGTGCCGCCCGTCGTCGTGACCGACGCGCAGGTGGACCAGGGCGTCGACAACCTGCTCCGCGGCAGCGCCAAGCTCGAGACGGTCGAGGACGCGGTCGTCACGGACGACGACCTCCTGATCATCGACTGGGAGGCCAAGGACGGCGACAGCGTCGAGGCCAAGGACAGCAACTTCTGGTACCAGTTCGGGCGCGGCGTCGTGGCCGGCTTCGTGGCCGAGGGTGTCGACGACCAGCTGCGCGGCAAGAAGGTGGGCGCCACCGCGAGCGCAACCGTCCAGGTCGCCGCCGACGACGAGCGCGAGGAGCTCCGGGACAAGGAGCTCACGCTCGAGATCGAGCTCAAGGAGGTCAAGCGCTACGTCCTGCCCGAGATCGACGCCGCCTTCCTCGAGGCCAACGACTACGACGACGAGGACGAGCTGCGCGAGGACGTGAACAAGCAGATCCAGCGCGCCATGCGGCGCGAGGTCGAGCGCGGCGCCGAGCTGCGTCTCGTCGACCAGCTGCTCGAGACGGTCGACATCTCGCTGCCCGAGGAGTTCGTCGAGGGCGAGCTCGAGGGCTGGGCCGGGCGCAAGCGCCTGGAGCTGCAGATGGAGAAGGTCGCGGAGGAGGAGATCGCGAAGCAGGTCGACGCGGGTCGCGACGACGCGCGCTCGGCGATCGAGGCCGACATGCGCCGCTTCTTCCTGCTCGACCGGCTCGCGACCGAGGAAGCGGTCGAGGTGACCGAGGCCGAGATGCTGCAGGCGGTCAACGAGATCGCCCAGGCCTACGGCCGCCCCGTCGAGGAGGTCATCGGCTCGCTGCAGCACGGAGGCCGCCTGGGCGAGCTCTCGACCCAGATCCGCCACCGCAAGACCCGCGAGGCGGTGCGCGCCGCGGCCACGCTCGTCGAGGACGAGTCGCTGCTCAGCGAGGAAGAGCAGGCCGAGCCCAAGAAGGCGGCTAAGAAGAAGGCGTCCAAGAAAAAGGCCGCCAAGAAGAAGAAGAGCGCGAAGAAGAAGGCCGATTAGCACGACGGAGCGCGAGCGCACCCACTCGCAGCGCCCCCCAGTGAAGGAGTACCCAGCTCGATGACGCTTCCCTACGATCCCAGCGTAGAGGCCTACACGCCGTCCGATCTCGCCGCCGTCCACGCGGCACACCAGGCCCGCGAGCGCGGGGGGCCGTTCGGCTACATCCCGAACCCCACCATCATCGAGCGCACGGGCCGCGGCGAGCGCCACTACGACGTCTGGAGCCGGCTGCTCGAAGACCGGATCGTCTTCCTCGGCACGCCGATCAACGACACCGTCGCGAACTTCATCATCGGCCAGCTGCTCTTCCTGGAGAAGAGCGACCGCAACCGCGACGTGCACCTCTACATCAACAGCCCCGGCGGCAGCATCAGCGCCGGCCTCGCGATCTACGACACGATGCAGTACATCGGCTGCCCGGTCGAGACCGTCTGCCTCGGCAGCGCGGCGAGCATGGGCGCCGTGCTCCTCGCCGCCGGTTCGACCGGCAAGCGCTACGCGCTCTCGCACTCGCGCATCCTGATCCACCAGCCCTGGGGCGGTGCGCAGGGAACCGCGGCCGACATCGAGATCCAGGCCGAGGAGATCCTCGAGGCGCGTCGCATCCTCAACCGGCTGCTGGCGGGCCACACGGGCCGCCCCGTCGAGGACATCGAGCGCGATACCGAACGTGACAACTACATGAGCGCCCAGGAGTCGATGGAGTACGGGCTCATCGACGAGGTCCTCGAGCCGAAGAAAGCGCTCCCCGGCTCCGCGCCGGAGACCGCCGAGGCCGGCGCCTAGGCGTCTCCCGTCGCGGATATGGACAAGGAATCGGCCGCAGAGGGCGATTCGTAGGCGGTTCGTAACGATGCGCGACAGTGGCCCTGGGCCCCGTCGAATCGCTCGCTAGACTGAGGCCGGTCCCGGCGGATCCGGGTGCGGTTTGCCGGTCCGAGATCCCCCTGTTCGGAGTGACCTGAATGACCTCGAGGCGTGGTCCGGTCGAGAAGTGCACGTTCTGCGGCAAGAGCCGCAATCAGGTCGAGAGCCTGATTGCCGGCCCTCCCGGCATCAACATCTGCAACGAGTGCGTGGAGCTCTGCAACACGATCCTGCTCGAGGAGATGAAGCGCAGCGGGCGTCCGCGGCAGCGGCGACGCGGCAGCGCGGCCGGCGGCGGTGCCGGCGGCATGTGGGACGAGGGCGCGCTCAAGACGCCCAGCCAGATCCTGGCCCACCTCGACGAGTACGTCATCGGCCAGACCCGCGCCAAGAAGACGCTCGCGGTCGCGGTCTACAACCACTACCGCCGCGCGCTCTACGACGGCGAGGCCGACGTCGAGCTCGACAAGTCGAACATCCTGATGATCGGCCCCACGGGCAGCGGCAAGACGCTCATGGCGCGCACGCTGGCCCGCATCCTCGATGTGCCCTTCGCCATCGCCGACGCCACGACCCTGACCGAAGCCGGCTACGTGGGCGAGGACGTCGAGAACATCCTCTTGAAGCTGCTGCAGTCGGCGGACTTCAACCGCGAGCGCGCCGAGTTCGGGATCATCTATCTCGACGAGGTCGACAAGATCAACCGCACGACCAACAACCCGTCGATCACGCGCGACGTGAGCGGCGAGGGCGTGCAGCAGGCGCTGCTCAAGATCATGGAGGGCACGGTCGCCAACGTGCCCCCGCAGGGCGGTCGCAAGCACCCCGAGCAGCAGTACATCCAGATCGACACGACGAACATCCTGTTCATGTGCGGCGGCACGTTCGCCGGCCTGGAAGACGTCGTGGCGAAGCGCACCGGCAAGAGCCTCATCGGCTTCGGCCGCGGCGGCCAGGGCTACAGCGATCAGATGCTGGCGCAGGAGCGCGCGCGGCTGCTCGCGCACGCCGAGCCGCACGACCTGGTCGAGTACGGCATGATCCCCGAGTTCGTCGGGCGCCTGCCGGTGCTGGCCACGCTCGACCCGCTCTCGCGCACGGATCTCGTGCGCGTGCTGCAGGAGCCCAAGAACGCGCTGGTGCGTCAGTTCCAGCAGATGTTCGCGTTCGACGAGGCGAAGCTCGAGTTCGACCAGGACGCGCTGCTCGCCATCGCCGACAAGGCGATGCGCCGCGACACCGGCGTGCGCGCCCTGCGCTCGATCCTCGAAGAGCTCCTGCTCGAGACCATGTTCAACCTCCCCGAGAGCCCCGAGGGCGCGACCTACCGCGTCACGAAGGCCTCCGTCGAGGGCGAGGAAGCGGTCCGACGCAAGGTCAAGCGCCGCAAGACCGGCAGCTAGGGCGCTTCCGCAAGGGAGCGCTCGAGCGCCAGCTGCCCACAGGCTGCGTTGATGTCCTCGCCGCGCTGCGTGCGCAGGGTGCACGACACCCCCTGACCACGCAGCCGGTCGGCGAACGCGACCGACGCCATCCCCGAAGGCGGCTTGAGGTCCGGGCGATGCCGGACCGGGTTGAGCGGGATCAGGTTCACGTGGATGGGCCGCCCGTCGATCGCGTCGACCAGAGCGTCGGCGTGCACCAGGCGGTCGTTCTCGCCCTGGATCAGCACGTACTCGAGGGTCGACTCGCGTCCGGTGCGGCGCGTGTACCAGGCCGCCGCGTCCACGAGCTGCTGCACGCGTCCATCGGGGCTGCCGGGCACGAGCGCCGCGCGCGTCTCGTCCGTCGCGGCGTGGAGCGAGATCGCGAGCTGCACGCGCAGGTTCGTCTCGCCGAGCTGCTTGATCTTCGCCACGGTGCCGGCCGTCGAGACCGTGATGCGCCGTGGCGAGAAGTGGAGCCCCTTCTCGTCGATCCACAACCGGATCGCGTCGGTCACGGGGCCGAAGTTCAGGAGCGGCTCCCCCATTCCCATCATCACGACGTTGCTCGGGCGCTGCCCGAGGTCGCGCGTCACGCGCAGGAGCTGCTCCACGATCTCGGCCGTGTCGAGGTTGCGGATCAGCCCCTTCACGCCGGAGGCGCAGAACACGCAGCGGATCGGGCAGCCCACCTGCGACGACACGCACACGGTGTTGCGTCCGTCCTCGGGGATCAGCACCGACTCGACCCGCTTGCCGTCGTGGAGCTCGAAGAGGTACTTGGTCGTGCCGTCGTCGCTCTTCTCGACCTCCACCACCTTCGTGGCCGGGGGGCCGAAGTGCTCGAGGAGGCGCTCGCGCAGCGCCATCGGCAGCGTGGTGATCGCGAGCGGATCCACGATGGCCTTCTGCTGCACCGCGGTGAACACCTGGGCGGCGCGGAAGCGCTTCTCCCCCCACTCCGCGAAGAGGGCGGTCAGGTCGTCCAGCGTCTGGGCGGCGAGGCCGGTCACGCCGCGATCGTACCGCCACCGCCTTCGCCCCCGGCGCTTCGCCCTGTAGCCTCCCGGTCATGGACGTCACCCACGACCTGGTCCGCCACGTGGCCCACCTCGCCCGTCTCGAGCTCACCGAGGAAGAGGTGGCCGAGATGCAGCCGCAGCTCGCGGCGATCCTGCATCACGTCGAGCAGGTCCAGGAGATCGACTGCGGCGACGCCGAGCCGGCCACCCAGGAGGCGATCGACTTCGACGCCCTCCGCACCGACGAGACCGGCGAGACCCTCGATCGTCGTTCCATCACCAAGAACGCCCCCCAGCACGACGGCTCCTTCCTCGTCGTCCCCCGCATCCTCGACGCCGACTAACTCGCCGCGCTGGTACCGGGCATCCCCCTAGCGGCCGGGCATCGGCGCGCCGGTGAACCAGATGTCGTCGAAGCCACTTCGCTGCAGGATGCGAATGATCGCGAGGACGTCGGCGAACGGCACGTCGCGTCCGCGCGGCGCCGGCGCGTCGATCTCGGCGATGCGGTGCGGCCCCCGGAGCTGCTCCGTGCCCAGCTTCACCAGGGGCTCGATGCGGGCCATCTGCGCGGCTGTGGGCACGTCCATCTTGAGCTCGTCGGCGACGAGAATGCGCGTGGACGCGCGATCCGGGTCGCCGGCGTGCAGCCGATACGCGCGAATGCGGAGGAAGGGAGGCCCGTCGATCTCGATCCGGGGCGGGATGCGCTCCTCCACGGGGACCCGCGCGTCGGCCGAGGGATCCACGAGCTCCGCCAGGACCTCCTCCTCGATCTGCGGCGGCGTGAAATCGGTGGAACTCGGCAGGTCCACGCGTGTCGACTCCGAGTCCCCGGCGAGTCTGAACGCGAGCTTGTCGATGCGCACACTCTGATGCACACAGGTCTCCATCAACCACTGCATGTGCACCCAGCGGGCATCGCCGTCGACCTCGAAGTGCGCGAGGACCGACGAGGCTCCAGCCTCCGGCGGGCGGGCGGCAGCAGCGAGAACCTGGCGGACGGCGCGAATCGCGTCGCCGGGCGCGTCGGAGGCCAGCGAAATGTCGGCCTGCACGTCTGGAGCCCAGGGGGTCACGGCGCGAACCGTGCACCCACCGTCTTGTCGCAACCGGATGTGGACGTGCGGTCCATCGAGCGACGCGCTCGCGCCCTTGGACGCGGACGGCTTCGCGTCCTCGCCGCATCCGGCGAGGGCCACGGCTGCGACAACAAGCAACACCAAGCCGGCTCTCATCGGTCCGACCCCGACTCGGCCTCGCCCCGCACGCGGAATTGCATCTTGTAGATCTTGAGATCCGGATGGGCCATCGCCTGCATGAGCCACTGGACGTACTGCCACTTCGCGTCGCGGTCGCCCTCGACCAGCACCTTGAGCTTCGAGCTCCCGTCCGCCTCGCGCATGCCGGGCTGTGACGACAGGTCGCGCAGTGCATTCCGAAGGCCGTCGAGGACGGCCTGCTGGGCCTCTGCGCCGGCCGCCGCCCCGAGGTCCCCCTCGGCGAGCAGCGGTGCGCCCTCACCCTGACCGTGCCGGGCCACGAACGCGCCCTCCGCGCTCAAGACGATGACGATCGGCGTCGCCGGATCCGGGCTCGCCTCGGTCGGCGGCTCCGGCGGCGTGGGCTCGGGCGGTGTCTCCGGGGCAGGCGCCGGCTCGGGCGCCGGCGCAGACGGGGGCACAGGCTCGGTGCTCGAATCGGGCGGGCACGGCGCCTCGGGACACGGGCAGCAGCAGCCCGCAAGGAGCGCGGCGGCGAGGACGGCCGCCAGAGACATGCGCATCGGGGTCTCCCTTCCGGGAACGGCCCGTGGAGCGTAGCACGCACGCGTGCGCCGCGCTCTGGGCGCCGGGTAGGCGCGGCGCGAGGGGCGTCGTACAACGCGCGTCGCATGACGCATCCCTTGGACCTCTCCGTCGCCGAGATGGCGGCCCGGGTCAACGATCCCGGCGACGACCTGACTGCGCGCACCCTCGTGGACGAAGCGCTGCGGCGCATCGAGGTTCTCGACGCGCGCGTGAAGGCGTTCCTCGTCGTCACGCCGGAGCTCGCGCGCGAGCAGGCCGACGCGGTGGACGCGAAGGTCGCGGCAGGCGAGCGTGCGGGCCCGTTGGCTGGCGTGCCGCTGGCGGTGAAGGACAACCTCGCCGTGCCGGGCGTACCGCTCACGTGCGGCTCGAAGATCCTGGGCGAGTACGTCCCCCCCACCTGGGCGACCTGCGTGGAGCGCGCCGTGGCGGCCGGCTGCTGCATCGTCGGCAAGACCAACCTCGACGAGTTCGCCATGGGCTCCTCGACGGAGAACTCCGCGTTCGGTCCCTCGCGCAACCCGTACGACCTCGAGCGCGTGCCGGGCGGCTCCTCCGGCGGCAGCGCCGCGGCGGTGGCGTCGGGCATGGTGCCGCTGGCGTTCGGAAGCGACACCGGCGGCAGCATCCGTCAGCCGGCCGCGCTCTGCGGCATCGTCGGCATCAAGCCGAGCTACGGCCGCGTCTCGCGCAACGGGCTCGTCGCCTTTGCCTCGAGCCTCGACCAGCCCGGGCCCTTCGCCCGCTCGGTGGACGACGCCGCGACCCTGCTCAAGGCCATGGCCGGCGTCGACCCGCTCGACGCAACCTCGTACCCCTTCGAGCACGAAGTCGTGGACCACGGCGAGGCGCCCGCCTCCGGTGAGGTCCTCGGCGACCTGCGCATCGGACGCGTGACGGAGTTCGGGCTGCAGCAGGAGGGCGCCGACTGCGCGGCGCGCGACCTCGTCGAGGCGACCTGCACCACGCTCGTGGAGAAGGGCGCCGAACAGCACGAGATCGCCATGCCCGTCGCCGCCCAGGGCATCCCGATCTACTACCTCGTCGCACCCGCGGAGGCGTCCAGCAACCTGGCGCGCTACGACGGCGTGCGCTACGGCCACCGCACGGACGACGCGGGCTCGCTGATCGAGATGTACGCGAAGACGCGTGACGAGGGCTTCGGCGCGGAGGTCAAGCGCCGCATCCTGCTTGGCACGTTCGCGCTCTCGGCCGGCTACGCCGACGCCTACTACAAGCAGGCCATGGCCAGCCGGGCGGCGCTGCGAGACGCGTTCCGCGCCGCCTTCGAGACGGTGGACGTGATCATCTCGGCGACCACGCCGTCGCCCGCCTTCCGGCTCGGCGAGAAGGTCGACGACCCGCTCGAGATGTACCTCTGCGACGTGCTCACGGTCGCCGCCAACCTCTCCGGCGTGCCCGCCATGTCGATCCCGGTCGGACAGGACGAGCGCGGCCTGCCCCTGGGCCTGCAGATCTGGGCGCCGCTTGGACGCGAGGACGTCATGCTCGCGGTCGCGCGCGAGATGGAGCAGGTCGCGGGCTGCCGATACACGCCGCCCGCGCTGGCCGCGGAGGTGATGTCGTGAGCGCGCCCCGCCTGATCGTCGGCATGGAGGTCCACCTCCAGCTGAAGACGAAGACGAAGTGCTTCTCCCACAGCCCCGTGATGTACGGCGCGGAGGCGAACACCCTCGTCGATCCGGTCGTGATGGGCCTGCCCGGTGCGCTGCCGGTGCTCAACAAGGAGGCCGTGCGCCTCGCCATCCGCACGGGCCTCGCGCTCGGCTGCACGATCGCCGACGTCACGAAGTGGGACCGCAAGAACTACTTCTATCCCGATCTGCCGAAGGGCTATCAGATCAGCCAGTACGACCAGCCGCTCTGCGTCGACGGCCGGCTGGAGATCGACGACGACGAAGGCAACCCGAAGCTCGTACGCATCCGCCGCGCGCACCTCGAAGAGGACACCGGGAAGAGCACGCACGACGAGGGCGGCACGAACAGCCGCGTCGACCTGAACCGCGCCGGCACACCGCTGCTCGAGATCGTGAGCGAGCCCGACATCGCGTCGTCCGGCGAAGCCGTGCGCTACCTCGACGCCCTGCGCGAGATCGTCGCCTACATCGGCACCTCCGACGGCAACATGCAGGAAGGCAACCTGCGCTGCGAGCCGAACATCAATCTCGTGTTCGAGAACGGCGACCGCTCGCCGATCGTCGAGGTCAAGAACCTCAACTCGGTGAAGGCGGTCGAGCTCGCGATCGAGTACGAGATCGAGCGCCAGACGAAGGCCTACGAGGAAGAGGGACAGACGCTCGCCAACACGCCGCGCTCTACACGTGGCTGGCACGACGAGCGCCTCGTCACGCTGCACCAGCGCACCAAGGAGAGCGAGGACGACTACCGCTACTTCCCCGAGCCGGACCTGCCGCCGGTGCGCATCCCCGATGCCGTGGTCGAAGCGGAGCGCGATGCACTGCCCGAGCTGCCGCGCGTGCGACGCGTGCGGTACCAGGCGGAGTACGGCCTCTCGGCGTACGACGCGGGCGTCCTGACCCAGGATCCGCACATCTCGAACTGGTTCGAGGCGGCGATCGGCACGGCCGGCGACGGCCGCGATCCCAAGGTCGTCACGAACTGGGTGACGGGCGAGCTCCTGCGCTACCTCAACGAGCACAAGGCCGCGATCACGGAGGTGGGACTCGAGCCCGAGCAGCTCGGCGAGCTGATCGACCTCGAGGCGGCCGGCACGATCAACCGGCGCACGGCCAAGGAGCTGTTCCGCGACATCGTGAAGGCGGGCGGCTCGCCCAACCAGCTCGTCGAAGAGCGCGGCCTGGCCCAGGTCTCGGATCGCGGCGCGGTCGAGACCGCCGCCAAAGCGGCGATCGAGGCCCAGCCCCAGGCCGCCGACGACGTCCGGGCCGGCAACATGAAGGCCATCGGACGCCTGATCGGCGAGACGATGAAGCAGCTCGGCGGCCGCGGCGATCCGAAGATCGTGCAGCAGGTCCTGCGCGATCTGCTCTCCGGCTGAGCCGCCGCTTTCGACATTGCTGGAACCTGAACCGGGTCCCCCGGCGTCTGAGAGTGGAGCCCGCCACGAGGGGCGCGGTGAGCAGAGGAAACTCCGTTACCAATCCGGGGTCCCATGCGTTGAAGGAACGACAGCGGCCGTGAGGCCCGGCTCGTTCGGGGCTACGCTTGCGACGGGTTGCTCCTGGAGGTCGATCGATGACGAAGCGCTTGCTCCCCGCCCTGCTCGCGTGTTGCCTCCTGGTGGTGCCCTCCGCACCCACTGCGGCCGAGGAAGGCGAGGTCCAGCCCGGTGACCTCGTCTTCTGGCAGACGGACCTGCAGAAGGCCTTCGCCCGCGCGAAGGAGAAGCAGCAGATCCTGATGATCTGCATCAACTCGAAGTACGTCGACGGCCGCAATCGCGAGGAGCCCGCCGCGAAGGGCCTGCGCGAGATCGTGTACAAGGACGTGCGCATCGTGAAGAAGTCGCGCGAGTTCGTGTGCGCCTTCCTGACATCGGGTGGCAACTCCGCGGACTACGGCGAGCTGCGCGCGCTCGGCATCCAGGGCCTGATCGTCTCGCCGCAGCACATCTTCGTGCATCCCGACGGCGACAAGATCCTCGAGCGCCTCGAGTACTGGAGCCACGGCAAGGGCGATGCCGCCGTCAAGGCCTTGCTCGGCTTGATGGAGAGCGCGCAGGCGAAGCTCAAGTCGAACGTCGACACGGCGCCCGCGCCCGACGGCGGGGCGCCGGAAGGACCGGCCCCGGACCTCGGCGCGGAGGCACCCCCGGCGGCACCCGAAGGAGGTGCGGACGAGGCGCACAAGCAAGAGCGCGCGGCCTGGATCCAGCGCATGCTGAAGCAGGTCGTGGAAGGCGGTCCGGAGGAGAAGGAGACGGCCTGCACGTCGCTCGTCAAGAACGACCAGGCAGGCGACTGCATCGATCCCCTGCTGGCGCTCCTCCCGGAGCACCCGAAGGACCCGATGGTGCTCGTCCCGATCATCCGCGCGGTGGGCGTGCCGAAGCTCGAGAAGGCGGCCGAGCCCGTCGCTCAGCTGCTCAAGCACAAGGACCGCCTCGTACGCGGCAACGCCGCCGTGTCGCTCGAGTACATCGGCTCCCAGGCCGCCGTGAAGGCGCTGAAGGGGCGCGCGACGCGCGAGAAGGACGAGGCCATCGCCAACCACATGTACCGAGCGCTCGGTCGCTGCGGTGTCGGTGACAGCGGCGTGCGCGGCACGCTGCTCAAGAAGGCCGGCGGCGCCAAGACGGAGTTCGCGGCCCTCGGCCCCCTGATCGGCCTCGCGTACTTCGAGAACGACAAGAAGGCGCGCCGGGCTGTCGAGAAGCTGCTCGGCAAGATGGGCGTGCCCAGCGGCGGCCGCCGCGGCGGCTGGCGCAACGGCCTGAAGCGCGCCGTCTGTGGGTGGACCCTCGCGGAGATCGGTGACGAGAAGTCGGCCGAGTTCGTCCGCGAGAAGTTCCTGAAGCAGCTCGAGAACGCCCAGAGCCGCTGGACGGGCCTGATCACGCGCTTCTACGAGGCCATCGCCAAGAAGTGCGAGGGCGACGACGAGGCGATGGACACCATCGAGGGCGGCGTCCGTCGCACGATGGAGTTCATGTCGTCCGAGCAGACGCTCGGCGACGAGATGCGGCAGGGACGCGACTCGACCGAGTTCGAGCCCAAGGGCGAGTGGATGAGCGGCGGCGGCGGCGGCTAGCCGAGAGCCGAAGCCCACGAAGCCGCAGGCGAACGCAGGAACCCAGGACGCGCGGGGAAGGGCGCGAGGCGGGGCACGGACCGTCCCCCCTCGTAGGATCTTCCCCGCATGCCGTCCGACACGCACCTCGTCTGGATCGACCTCGAGATGACCGGTCTCGATCCGGACCACTGTCACATCATCGAGATCGCCACGATCGTCACCACATCCGACCTCGAGCTCGTCGCCGAGGGTCCAGACATCCGCATCCACGTCGGCGAGGCCGAGCGCGCGACGCTATCGGACTGGAGCCGGGAGCACTTCACGGCGTCGGGCCTGCTCGAAGCCTGCGCGGCTTCCGACATCGACGTCGCCCAGGCGGAAGCCCAGACGTTGGCCTTCCTGTCGGAGCACTGCAAGCGCGGCAAGTCGCCGCTCTGCGGCAACTCCGTGCACACGGACCGCGCGTTCCTGTACCGGCACATGCGCACGCTGCACGACTTCCTGCACTACCGCAACGTCGACGTCTCCAGCTTCAAAGAGGTGCTGCGGCGCTGGTATCCCGATGCGTACAGCCCGCCGAGGAAAGCCGGGCGCCACGAGGCGCTCGCCGACATCCGCGAGTCGATCGAGGAGCTGCGCTACTACCGCCGCGCGTTCCTGCGGCCGGACACCGGGCACGCGACCGAACCCACGGATGGCGGCGCCGGCCCCGCAGGCATGCGGGGCGCGTGAGGACCGGCTTCGCCTCGTACGACCCGAGCGCGATGCGCTACAGGATGTCGAACACCTCGTGGAGCGCGTTGGTGCGCGCGGGGTAGTTGGCGTCGAAGCGGATGCGGGTGAGGCTCGGACGCTCGTCGGGGTTGAGGATGAGGCCGAGGGCGGCCATGGCCAGCGCACGGGACGAGGCCCCGTGTGACGCATCGCGCGCAGCCTCGAGCATCCCCTTGACGGCCTCGAGCTGACCGATCTGGCCGAGCGCGAGGGCGGTCTGCGCAAGCGTCTGCTGTGAGGCGGAGCGGGTCAATCCGCCGACGAGCATGCGGCTCTCGGATCCGGTGGCGAGGAAGGAGAGCGCGAGGCCCGCCTCGCGACGCAGCTCGGGGTTGCGGTGGTCCATCACGGCGGCCTGCAGCCCGACCATGACCCGGGGCGTCCGGTTGCCGATCTGCGCCAAGGCAACGGCGGATCGACCGCGGACGGAGGGCGCCCGGCCGCGATCGCGCAGGATGTCCGCGAGCAACGGAACGGAGGCTTCGTCCTCCATCAAGCCGAGCGCGGCGGCGTAGGCGGCGGCGAGGTCGTCATCGCCGCGCCCCTTCGCAAGCTGGCGACGCAGGACGGTGAGCGCCGAAGTCCGGAACGCCCGCGCTGCGGCCAGGTCCATGGAGCTCTCGCGCGCGGCAACACCCAAGGCAACCGCGGCGAACCCGCGCACGGTGCTGCCCCCGGACTCGGCACGCCGCAGGAGCCGTGCGCCGGCGTCCGTGGCGGCGATCAGGTGAGCGTCTCTTCCGGCGCGCAGGTCCGCGGCCAGCAGATGCCCCAGCGCGATGGTCGCCAGGCCTCGCGTCAGCGGATCCTTCGCGCGACGCATGCCGACCTTCCAGGCCTCGAAGGCGGGAACCCGCTCGTCGACGTCGAGGTCGTGGGCCCGGGCGGAGAGCCCGATCAGACCGGCGCGGCGCACCTCCAGCGGCAGCTGCCGCGAGCCGAGCACGCGGTTCAGCATTGCAGGCCAGTCGCGTCCACCGAGGCGGAGGCGGGCCGTGAGGGCGTGGCTCCGCTCCACCGAGCTCCACTTGCGGCGGAAGAGCCGCTTGCCCAGGGCGACGGACTGCAGATCCTTGCGGATCGCGTCCGGCACGCCGGCCGGGGGCTGCATGCCCAACGCCGTGAGCAACGCGACCGGCAGATCGTGACCGGCATGGTTCTGCTGCAGGCGGGACCACAGCTCGCGCGTCACCACCCGCCCGTCCTTGGCGAAGCGGCTGCCGAAGGGCTGGTCCCCCAACATGCCGATGGACATCGCGGCGAAGGCGCGCGTGCGCACGGGGGCGCGCACGTCGTCGACGATCTGGAAGAGCTGCTTGCGCAGCAGGTCGAGGCGTAGCGGGGTGAGCTGCTGCGCCGGATCGGTCCGATGGAAGTGCCCCAGCGCGATCGCGGCCGACTCGCGCACGTAGCCGGTCTTCTTGGGGTTCGTCGCGTAGCCGAGGACGAGGTCGACGGCCTCGGGCTCCTGTGCGACGCGCGCGAACGCGATGAGCGCCGCGGCTTGCACCTCGTCGGATGCCGCCGTGGGCAGCGTGAGCACGCGCCAGAGGTACGGCACCGCAACCGACGAAGCCAGCATCGAGCGGCGTTGCTCCCACGCGTCGAGCAGCTCAGAAGGCGAGGCGCGGCCGGTGATCCGGCTGCTTTGGCGCGCGAGCACCTCGGCACGCGTCGGCAGATAGCGCCAGCGGTTCAGCTCCCACCACAGGGTCCACTGGGAGGCCGCATCGCGCACGGCGGTGCGTCCACCCGAGCGTCGCACGCTCGGCAGTCCACCCGGGCGTCCGGTGGTCGAGGGCGGCCTGCCCGTTGTCGGCGGCACAGGGGAGGACGGGAGCGGACCCGCGGTGGGATCCGCGACCTGCGGCGTCGTCGGCACGTCCGGCCCGGCAGACGTGGGCACGTCCGGGGTCGGCGTGGGCGGCACGTCCGGCTCGGGTTCGGCGTCGGGCTCCGGCGCGGGGTCCTTGTCCGGCTCGGGCGTGGGATCTGCGGGTACGTCGGTGGGAGGGGTCGGCGGAGACTCCGCCGGCGGCAGCTGGCTTCACGGCGGCAGATCGGGAGGCGGGTTGTCGGCCGGCTCCCGACGCGGCTGCGGGGGGATGGGATCGCCCTGCGGATCGAAGGGTCCGCCTTCCGGCGGTGCTTCGGGCGGCGCTTCCGGCGGTGTCTCGGGCGGCCGATCCTCCCCCGGGGCCGGTGGTGCCTCCGGGAACCGCGGCGCCTCCGGGGGCGCAGGCGGCGGCTCGCCGGGATCGAAGCCCCCACCGCGCGCGTGCACGAGCGAAGGGCTCCCCATCAAGAACCCGCAAGCCAACGCGAGAACCACGAGGCAACGCAGCACACGAACGCGCGTCTCGGCTGAGCTCATCCCGTCTCCCCTGCACACGGCGTCGCCATGTGCAACGCGGCACACCCCCCGTGGCCGAGCCCGGAATCGTCGCCAGCAAGCCCCGCGGCGACGTCCTGGCGCCATCCTACGTTCGGCTGCGATCGCGTGGCCCCTCGCTTTGCGAATCGGCGGGGCGACCCGGGACGAGGATCCCGCAAGGGGTGGCACGACGCGCCGAACCGCGCGCCGTGCGCGATGGGCAGCCCGATCAGAAGGGCGGGTACCCGCCCGGCGGGAAGCGCCGGAGGAGCCAGCGCTTCTCGAGCGCGGCCCAGTGGTCCCAGCCGAGCTTCTCGTAGAGCTCGATGCGCTTGGCATAGGCCTTCTTCTCGAAGGGGTGTTCCTTGATCGTGTCGCGCACGATCTCGAGCGCCTTGCCTAGGAAGCCGTTCGCGATCTCCACCTCGTAGCGGAAGCGCGCGTACTTGGACTGCTTCACGTCGACGAAGCGACGCAGCTCGACCCAGGTCTTCTCGAAGTCGGCCTTGCTCGCCTTGCCGGCCTCGAGCAGCACGCGTGCCTTCTTCGTGAGCGCCTCGACGTACGCCGCCTTGCGCTCGTTTGCTCGCTTCTGGCGCGCGAGGTCCTTGGCGTCCTCCTTGTCGTACTTGACGCCCAGCGCCTTGGTCAGCGCGTCGCGGTCGATCGCATCGATGACCTTCTCGGCCGCGGCGTACACCCGGTTCGCCTGCTGCTTGTCGTCGAAGGGCGGACCGTCGCCGTAGACGAACCGAAGCCACTCGACGAGCAGGGGCAGATGCCCCGCGTGCAGGCTGCGCGCCTGCTGGAACAGCTTCTTGTACGCCTCGTCCTCGCCGTCATCGCGCAGGGACGCAAGCTGCGCGAGCAGCGCATCCCGTACGGCGTCCTTGGACTTCTGGAGCGGCGTGCGCTCGTCCTCGGGCTCGACCTCGTCGTCTTCCTCCTCGTACTCGTTCGGCTCGGGCGGAATCGTCAGGCGCA
>JASJAY010000059.1 GCA_030066775.1 Planctomycetota bacterium | reverse complement strand
AGCCTCGGGGCTTTCCTGCGGCCCGCGACGCGCCACCGGGGATCATGCGCCTGTGTCGATCGAGATCCTCATCCCCACCACGCGCACGCTGGGCGGCGCCACGCGCGCCCTGCTCGAGGTCATCACGGGCCCGGGCTTCCACAACATCGACGGGCCGGAGACCTCGGAGATCGAGGTCGAGCTGATGAACGTCGAGATGGAGGCGTGGCCGAAGCGCGTGCCGACCGACGTCTCCGCCGAGGACCTCGGCGAGACGCTCAAGGGCGACAAGACGATCGTGCGCACGAAGATCCCGCTGCGCAGCGGCAACTTCACGCTCTTCCCCGGCTTCGTGATCCTGTGCCGCAACGACGAGTACGAGGCGTTCGAGGAAGACCCGCGCGCACGTCAGATCATCGGGCGCGAGTCGCTCGAGCTGGCTCAGGCGTTCGACGCGCCCGAGGTGATCATCTGCGGTGACGCCGCGAGCGACTTCATCGGCCACGAGGCGAACGACTGGCAGAGCCTCAAGGACATCCTCGAAGACGAGGATCTCCCCCACCAGGTCGTCGCGATCCCGGGCGCGTAGATGCTGTGGGCTCGAAGCCCAGCGACATCATTCTTGCAGAGGTGCACCGGCCCACGGCATTAGACACTCGGCTGCAGACCTCTGGGCACTCCCGCCGATCCCACGCGTGCCGCTAGTCACGTCGTGCTGCCTCGAGATCCCTGACGTCGCGCCCCCATGCGGACGCAAACGGTCGACGATCCTCCTAGAACCCGAGGATGCTGATCGGGGAGCGTCCGGGGGCGTATCGTGACTTCAGGTAGGTCACGAGCTCCTTGGGGCGAAGCCCGGTCATCCGGAGCACCTTCGCCATTGCCCAATCGGCGTAGAAGCGATTGGGCGCCTTGGGATCCTTGGACGTGGCGAGCAGGGCCGGCAGAGACTTCTCGCCGTGCAGCAACATCTGGTCTATGAGCACGTTGTTCGCCATGACCGACTGCTGTCCCGCGGCTAACGCCGCCACGATCGTCTCCGACTTGAGCTTCCGACCGTCCACGTCTCCGAGGGGCGTCTCCTGGCCCAGGGCGCGCAGGCCGGCGGATGCGTAGTGGCGCACGTTCTTGTCGTCGTCGTCGAGTAGCCCGCGCAGCTTGTCGATCACGGCCTCGGGCTTCTGGCCGAGGGCCCTGTGGACCCGTCCAAGACCCCACGCCGCATAAGCACGCGCGGGGAACGCCTTGTCGTCCAGCGCCTTTCCCAGCAGTTCCTTCGCCGCGTCGCCCCGGGCGATGATGCGATCCAGAACGATCTCCTGCCAATGTCCCTCACGCTCTCCGAGTCGACGCACGAGCTCTTCGATCGTGGCGTCGGGGCCGGGCGCCTCCTGCAGCGCCGCCTGGATGTAGGGACTGGGCCCGAACCTGGGCTTCCGTGCAGGTCTCTGGGCCGCATGCGACGCATCCAGTCTGCCGAGTGCCGACCGCGCCAGGGCGCCCACGTACTCATCGTCGCTCTGTGCAGCGACGCGCAGCGCAGGCACCACCATCGCCGGATCCGCCTTCGTCTTGCGGACGACCTCGGCCAGGGCCCAGGCGGCGTACCCACGTCCCTCGAACTCGGGGTCGTTCACGCACTGGAGCAGCGGCACGATCGACTTCTGACCCTGCTCAACGAGCTTCGCCACCAACTGGTTGTTCCGTGCTCGATGCTCGTTACCGTCCGTGAGCCGAGCCGCCAGCTTCCGGGCGGACGGCCCCCCCTCGGCCATGACCGGCGCCGGGAAGCAGGCGATCCCTGCGAGCACGACAAGCGCGACTCGGTTCCACATCTCTTGATCTCCCAATCGTCCGCCACCGAGTGTACTGGTGTTTGGCAGCGCCGCTTCGACACCCGAAGCGCGGCCGCCTTGAGGCGGCACGCTGCACGTCGGGTTCCTCGATGGAGATCGACGGCTCCCGGTCCTGCGTCTTCGCGACGCGGCCCAGCATGCGAATCGGTGGGTTGTCGGGCCACCGGTGCGTGCGCGCCGGAGTTCGCGCGTGGGTCGTCGCATCTCTGCGGCTTCATTGCATAGGAACTGAGCCCGTCAAGACTCGTGGGCCGCTACAGGGCTCGAGGATGTGAGCGGATTCGATCGACACGGGACACCTCCAGCGACGCAGGGAGCGCGCGCTGCTAGTTCGCTGCCTGACCGAAGACACGCACGGTCACGTCGTAGGTGTAGTCGGTCCACTGCCCGTCGCCGTTGGGGTCGTTGCCGGGCGACACGAGCGTGAGCTGGTTGATCTCGATCTCGATGCGGGTGATGGCGTACCCGGCGGCATCGGGCATCAAGGTGCCCACGTCGCCCGTCCCGAAGAAGTGATCCTCATTCGCGACGTATCCGGCGCCTCCCATCCCGCCGGGTCGGATCCTCAGACCGACCTGGCCCGCCTCGCCATCCGTGAGGGTCGCCACGAGGTCGTCGTACGCGGGGTGCGTGGGGCTGGCCGTGAGGACGTGCCCGACCGCGGACGTGCCCACGAACGGGGCGATCGGGGTTTCGTGGCTGCCGCCGAACAGGCCGCCGGACAGGCGGAAGTCGACGAAGTTGGCGGCGATGGCCGTCCCGCCGGCACTCGTGTTGTTGAACTGGGCCAGCATGACCTCGGGGGAACCCCCCGATCCCCCCCCGCCCCCGCAGGCGGCGGTGGCGAGAAACGCGGTCGACAGGATCGAGAGCACGGCGGCACGGAACGCGATGCGGATCATCGGGGGACTCCAGAAGGCCCGAGAATCCGGGCTCACTGGAGGGATGCGCAGGGCGATCGGGACTTGTCAGACCTCTCGGGACCGGAACGGCGATCCCGGAGGCGAAGGGGACAGGGACTCCCAGAATTTTGGGCCAGGCCGCCGCCCCGCGGGCGGCGTCACTCCGGGTCGACGGGATCCGACTTCCAGAGGCCGCTCTTCCACCACCAGGTCCAGCGCTTGAGCCGAGCAAGTGCCAGCATCCGGTCGGTTACCTGCGTGATCAGCGTGCGGCTCTTCCACTTGCTCGCCACGGTGCCGTCCAGCCGGCTCAGCGTGCGATCCAACACGGCCAAGCGCAGCATGCCCTCGCGAAGGACCCGTGCGTCCCGATGGAAGAAGTGCGCCTCCACGATCTCGGGGAATTCCGAGATCAGACGACCGGCGAGCGGTCGCCCCTGAGCGACGAACCACGCCTCGCTCCGACGGCCGTCGTCTCCTCCGACCTCGAGCATCGTCTCGAGGTGCTGCTCCGCCAGCGCGCGCGTTGCGTCGTCGACCTCCGCAGGCCACTCGAAGACCTCGAGCTCGATCTCGGACAGGCGCGGCGCGCCCACGACCTGGCCCGAGAGCGGCAGGCGGGGCGCCTGTGCATGCGGCTGTCCGGGATTCGCCAGGATCCACTCCGCGCTCGGCTTGCGCTGCAGCGTCAGCTCGGCGTCCGGATACCACCTCCAGTGCTTGTCGGTCATTCCCATGGCCAACCCGATGTGCGGCCAGTCGACCGTGTCCTTCGTGAAGGAGAAGCGTCGGGGAGGGGCGGGGGGCGCTGGGGTTTCGACGTCCACCTCGTGCAGGATCGTGCCGCGCCCCGGTTCGTCGATCCGGACGCGTCCGATGGAGTGAAGCACGTCACCTTCCAACCCGAAGTAGAGGAGGCGAATCGTGAACTCCCCCGTGGGCCGGATCTCGAGCGTGAGATACGGACTTCGTCGCCAGTGGACCATCGTCTCGTAGAAGCCGGCGAGCTCGCGCATGGCCGGAGAGGGCTTCACGGGAGGATCGCTTGCTCGGTTCGCACTTGGGCATAGCCGATCCGCGGGCGGCGCCGAGGTCCCGCGGGAGGTCGGGCAGCAGCAACAGCCCGCCATCCACGTGCAGAGGACGAGGGAACCGGCCACGATCAGGCGACGGAGAGCAGCCGGACATTGCGTCACGCCCCCGAGGGTACGACTGAACAACACATAGGCACTTCAATCCGCACCGCCGTTCTATAGAGCTCGCACCCCCATCTCGGCCCTCGCGCGCATCGAGACCGAGCTCCTGACCACCCACCTGGGCATCTGCGTGCCCGCCTGCACTCCTCGCACGGCGTTGCGACCTCGAGTTGTGGGCTCTGGCCATGCAGCACACGCACCGCGACCATCTACGTCGCGCCTCGCGCACGGCACTCGCCCCGCCACCTAGAGGAACGGGCGTGAGGAGGCCTGGCGGCGAACGCGGGCCGCACGGCACCGGCGCGGGCTCCCGGCGCCCGGGCCGGATTGCCCACCGGCGCCGTCCCTACCTCGTTCGAGGACGGCGGTGGGTCACTGTGCCCATTGCCGGCGTGGCTGAGGACCAACGGCACGAAGGTCGACCTGACGTCTTACGGCGCCGACGTCGAGCAGGCGGTCTTCGGTCGCTAGCGCTTCGCCTGCCGCGCGATCTGGGCAGCCATGTTGAAGAGCATCAGCGCCGTGGCGCGCGCCTGCATGCGCTCCTGCTTCGTGACCTCGCCGTCGGCGAGGATCTTGTCGAGGAAGGCGCCGTAGTTCTTGAGCATGCCCATCGCGAACTCGGGCAGCCCCAGCCCGCCGCCGCCCTTCTCCACCTCGGCGATCGCGGCGCGCAGGCCCTTCATCTCCTCCGGGTGGTAGGCGGGCTCTTCGAGCCAGGTGAACGTCCGCTTCGCGTCCGCCAGCATCACGGTGAGATCGCGGCACCACGCCGTACGCGCCGCGAGGTGCGGCCACTCCAGCTTGTCCGGCGTGTCCGTGACGGCGTGGTAGTCGGCGCACGTGCCGCTCGTGACGAAGAGGTACGGCAGCTTCTTGTCCTTGAAGGGGACGTAGTCCGAGTAGCCGGGCTGGAAGTCGATGCCGAGGATGAGCTTCTTGCCGCCCTTCGGCGCGTCGAGCTCATCGAGGACCTTCGAGAGCCCCGCGCACGACTCCGTCCCCATGAGGAACAGCGTGCCGGGTGTCACGTCCACCAGCGAGCGCCCGAGCTGGTCCATCGTGACGAACGCGGCCATCTGATCGAGGGGCAAGGGCGGCTTGGCCGCGTAAGCGCGGCTGCCGATCAGGTTCTGCTCTTCCAGGTCGAACGCAAGGAAGACGACGCTGCGATCGAGCGGCTTGGTCTTCGCCTCGGCCGCGAGCAGGCGCGCGATCTCCAGGAGCGCCGCCGTGCCCGACGCGTTGTCGTCCGCGCCGGGCGCGACGAGCAGCTCACTCGACTCGGTGCCGTCCTCGGCCGTCGTCTTGCGCTGGAACGCGCCGAGGTGGTCGTAGTGCGCGGACAGGATCACGTACGAGCCGGGCTTGTCCTTGGTCGTGCCGGCCTTCTTCCCGGGCAGCCAGCCGACCACATTGCGTGCCTTGTCGAAGGGCGCATCGACGTCGTGGTCGTCGAAGTAGTCGGCCTTGCCGGGCAGCGGTTGCAGGCCGGCGTCCTTGAACGCCTTCGCGATGTACGCGGCGCTCGCCTCGCGGTGCTCCCACGCCTTGCGGCCCATGCGCTCGACCGCGCAGAGCCACTCGCAGTCGGCGCGGATGCGGTCGATCGAGGGCGCCGTCTTGGCCGCGGGGGCGGCCGGCGCCGCGGGCGCGTCGTCGTCCGCGCGCAGCGGCAGCGGAAGCAGGAGCAGGAGCAGCAGCGAGAGGGGCAGGTACCGCATATGCAGACGGTACCTCGGGGCGTGGGCTCTTGTCCCGGGCCGACGCCTACGGGCGCGTGCCGTGGCGATCCAGATTGCGCGCGATGATCATGCGCTGGATCTCGGAGGTGCCCTCGCCGATCTCGCACAGCTTCGCGTCGCGCAGGATGCGCTCGACCGGGTACTCGCGCGTGTAGCCGGCGCCGCCCATCACCTGGATGCCGACGTGCGCGGCGCGCATCGCGACCTCCGAGGCGTAGAGCTTCCCGAAGGAACCGGTGAGCGCGAAGTCGAGGCCCTGGTCCTTGCGCCACGCGGACTCGTAGACGAGGTTGCGCGCCGCCTGGACCTCCATGGCCACGTCGGCGAGCTGGTGCGCGACGGGCTGCATGTCGAGCAGCCGCTTGCCGAACTGCTTGCGCTCCTTGACGTAGGGCAGCGCGCAGTCGAGCGCGCCCTGCGCCAGGCCGAGCGCCATGGCGCCGATCGAGATGCGGCCGGCCTCGAGCGTCTTCATGAACGCCTTGAAGCCCTGGCCCTCCTCGCCCAGCTTGTTCGCCAGCGGGATGCGGCAGTCCTTGAACACGAGCTCGCGCGTGTCCGAGCCGCGCAAGCCGAGCTTGTCCTCGAGCACGCCGTAGTCGAGGCCCGGGGTGCCCTTCTCCACGACGAAGGCGCTGATCTGGCTCGTGTCGCCGACCTCACCACCGGTCCGCGCCGTGAACACGATCGAGTTCGCGTGGGTGCCGTTGGTGCAGTAGATCTTCGTGCCGTTGACGACGAACTCGTCGCCGTCCTGGATCGCCGTGACGCGGGTCATCTTGGCGTCGGAGCCGGCGCCCGGCTCGGTGAGCGCGAACGCGCCGAGGTGCTCGCCCTGGGCGAGCGAAGGCACCCAACGCCGGCGCTGCTCTTCGGTGCCGAAGTTCATGATCGGACCGGTGCCGAGCGAGGTGTGCGCCGCGACGGTGATGCCCGTCGTGCCGCAGACGCGCGAGAGCTCCTCGACCACGATCGTGTAGGCGCGGTAGTCGAGGCCGGCGCCGCCGAACTCCTCGGGCCACGGCACGCCGAGGAGACCCAGCTCGGCGAGCTTGGGAATCGTCTCGGAGGGGAAGCGCTTCTTCTCGTCGAGCTCCGCGGCCAGCGGGGCGACCTCGGAGAGGGCGAAGTCCCGGACCATCTGACGGATCTCGAGGTGGTCGTCGGTGAGGAAGGGGCTGGCAACGGGATCGGACGTAGGTGTTTGGGTCAGCATGATCGACTGCTGATTGTCGCCCAAAGCCGGGACGGAGGGGCGGACTAAGCCGAGTGGCCGGCCCGAACGCGTCCGACTTCGTCCCGAATCCAGCCGGAAAGCTCGCTCAGGGGCGTTCCGGGACCGAACAGCGCCCCCACGCCCATGGCCTTGAGGGCCTCGGCGTCCTTGGGTGGGATGATCCCACCCCCGCACAGGACGATGTGTCCGGCGTCCGTCTCGCGCAAGAGCTCCAGCACGCGCGGGAAGATCGTCATGTGCGCGCCGGAGTGGATCGAGATGCCGATCACGTCGACGTCTTCCTGGATCGCCGCGTCGACGATCATCTCGGGACTCTGGCGCAGGCCCGTGTAGACGACCTCGAAGCCGGCGTCGCGGAACGCCGCTGCGACGACCTTGGCACCGCGGTCGTGGCCGTCGAGGCCGGCCTTCGCCACCAGCACGCGAATGGGATGCGCTGCGCTCATTCGTAGTCGTCCATCAGGAGCTCGGCCTCCACCGCCGCCGTGCTCTCGCCGGCGGCGATGCGGGCCGCCGCGGCGGCCAGCTCGGCACCGCGGCCTTCCACGTAGTGGTCGAGGCGTCGATAGAGCGCCGCGCGCACGCGCGCCGCGGCTCGTTCGACCCGTCGGTCCGCGAGCGCACCGTCGGCGTCCCTAGCCCGTTCGTCAAGCACGTCGCAGAGCGCGTCGATGCCCTTCGCGGCGGTCGCCGTGGTGAGAAGCACGGGCGGCCGGGGCCGGTCGGCCTGGCGCAGGTCGAGCGCCGCCTCGAGGGCCGTGGCGAGCGCCTGCGCGCCGTCACGGTCCGCCTGGTTCACCACGAGCACATCGGCGGCCTCCAGTAGGCCTGCCTTCATGCCCTGGACCTCGTCGCCGGCGCCCGGCGCGAGCACGAGGACGGTCGTGTCGGCCGCACGGCAGATCTCGAGCTCGGCCTGACCCACCCCCACCGTCTCGATCACGACGGGATCGAAGCCGCCGGCATCGAGCAGGTCCGCGGCGTCGTACACCCCGGGAGCCAGGCCGCCCAGCGCGCCGCGCGTCGCCAGGGAGCGGATGAACACCCCCTCGTCGCCGGTGTGCTCGACCATCCGCACGCGATCGCCCAGGAGCGCCCCGCCCGTGAACGGGCTGCTGGGGTCCACGGCCAGGATGCCGACCTTGCGGTCCTGGGCGCGCCAGGCGCGCGTGAGCGCCGACACGAGCGTGCTCTTGCCCACGCCGGGCGCCCCCGTGATGCCCACCCGGTGCGCGGTGCCGTGCTCGATGGCGGCGAGCAGGAGGTCGATGTCCCCGCTGCCGTTCTCGGCCTGCGTGAGCGCGCGCGCCAGCACGCGCCGATCACCCTTCGCGATCTGCCGCGCTCTCGGGTCGCTGCCCATCAGTCCCGCAGGTAGCTGCGGGCGATGACGAGCTTCTGGATCTCGGTGGTGCCCTCGTAGATCTCGGTGACGCGCGCGTCGCGGAAGTAGCGCTCCACGGGGAAGTCGCGGGTGTAGCCCGCACCGCCGTGGATCTGCACGGCCTCCTTGGCGCACCAGTTGGCGTGCTGGCTCGCCATCAGCTTCGCCATCGAGGCTTCGCGCCCGTGGGGCTTGCCCTCGTCCTTGAGCTGCGCCGCGCGGAACACGAGCAGACGCGCCGCGTCGATGCCCGTGGCCATGTCGGCGATCTTGCCCTGGATCGCGCCGAAGGCGGCCAGGGGCTTGCCGAACTGCTCGCGCTCCTTGGCGTACTTCACCGACGCATCGAGGCACGCCTCGGCGATGCCGACGGCCTGGCTGGCGATGCCGATGCGGCCGGTGTCGAGCAGCGACATCGCGATGTGGAAGCCGCGGTTGACCTCGCCCAGGACGTTCTCGGCCGGCACGCGGAGCTGGTCGAGCTGGAGCTCCACCGTGTTGGACCCGCGCAGGCCCATCTTGAGCTCCTTCTTGCCGGGCTTGTAGCCGTCCCACGCGGTCTCGACGAGGAAGGCGGTCACGCCCTTGTTGCCGCCGTCGGGATCCGTGCGCGCGAAGACCACCGCCACGTCGGCGTAGTCGCCGTGGCTGATCCAGAGCTTCGTGCCGTCGAGGGTGAAGGAGCCGTCGTCGTTCTGCGTCGCGCGGCACACGAGCGAGCCGGCGTCCGAGCCGCTGCCGGCCTCGGAGAGCGCATACGCGCCGAGCCACTCGCCGCTGGCGAGCTTGGGCAGGTAGGTCTGCTTCTGCGCGTCCGTGCCGTAGCGCATCAGCGCCTCGCACACGAGCGAGTTGTGCACGGAGATGGTCGTGCCCGTGCTCGGGCAGGCCTTGTTGACCTCCATCAGGACGACGCTCGTGCCGACGGCGCCGAGCTCGCTGCCGCCGTACTCCTCACTGACGGCCATGCCGAGGAAGCCCTGCTCGCCGCACATGCGGACCTGGTCACCGACCCACGCTTCGTTCTTGTCGGCCTCGGCGGCGCGCGGCGCCAGCTCGCCCTGGGCGAACTCGCGCGCAGCCTCCTGAAGGACCTGCATCTCCTCGTTCAGGTCGAAGTCCATGTAGGCGGTGCCTCCGGCGCCCCGCGGTTCGGGGGCGTAACCACCCAAGGATACGCGCTCCGGCCACGGCCCCGGAGGCGGGACCGGGACGCCGGGCGTACCGGCAAGTTCAGGCCGGTTCGCGCGTCCTCCGCATGTCCAGAAACCCGGGGCCGCGCCCCACGCACGGCCCCACGGAGGTCTCCCGATGGATCGGACATTCGCAAGCGCCCTCTTGGGCGTCCTGCTCGGCTTCGGCGTCCTCGTGGCCTGCGGCGGGAGCACGTCGCAGCCCCTGCTCCAGGGCAGTGCGGTCCTCGCCACCGCGCACGTGCAGGCCTACGCCACGAACCCCGAGGTGACGCGACAGGAGAACCCCTTGGGGCCCCCGATCACGGTGACGCGCCTGACCAAGGGCCGGTTCATCCTCGACTTCGGCTTCGACGTCTCACAGCGCTTCTACACGGTCTCCCCGGGCACCACCGCACCCAGCGGGGCGGTCCACCGGACCGTCAACGCGTACGTGCTGCCGGTCCAGTTCCAGCCCACGAAGCTGGCGGTCGTGCTCTACGACACGTTCGCCGAGGACGACACCGACCAGGGCGGGTTCTTCATCGCTGTCCACTGACGCGCCGCGCGGCGGTAGGCCCCGCCCGGAGGCCGATTACCATGCCGCGGCGTGGACGACTCCCCGATCGCGACCTGCACCTCCTGCGGCGCCGAGCTGCCGCGCTCGGAGATGTTCGGCCTCGAGCCGGACCTCCAGTGCCCGCCCTGCGCCCAGAACATCCGCGTGCGCACGTTCGTGCGCTTCCGGCCGCTGTCGAAGGAGTACAAGCCGGTCGTCACGGTCGCCTCGCTCGCGATCTGCGCGCTGCTCTTCCTCGCCTTCAAGCAGATCGTGAACTCCGGCGCCGAGCGGTTCCCCGCGTGGTACGCCGCGCTGCTCCAGAACGGGTTCATCTGGTCGGGCGAGCTCTGGCGCCACGTCACGTGCGCCTTCCTGCACTTCGACTGGTGGCACATCCTGATGAACGGCTTTGCGCTCTGGTCCCTGGGCCGGGTGATGGAGCAGGCGTGGGGTCCGTGGACGATGCTCGGCCTGATCATCGGGACCGGCGCCGGCGCCTCGGCCGTGCAGTGGATGTTCGCCGGCGGCGGCATCGGGATCTCGGGCGCGCTCTTCGGCCTCTGCGGCTTCCTCTGGGCGATGCGCAAGGTGCACCCCACCGCCGCGATGGTCATGACCGACCGCCTGCGCAACTGGATCCTGACCCTGCTCGTGGTGGGCGTGATCCTGTCCGAGGTGAACAACATCCCGATCGGCAACTGGGCCCACGGCGGCGGGCTCGTGTGCGGTCTCGCCATCGGATGGGCCGCGGCGCACCCGCGGCGCAAGCTGCTCGTGCCCGGCATCGCGCTCCTGATCGTCGGGCTCGTCGTCGCGTCGCAGTACGTCGCGTTCGGCAAGCAGGCGAAGCGGAAGGCCGCGTACGAGCAGTTCATCGAGTCGGCGCGCGTCGAGCAGCCGCTCGAGCGCACCGACTAGCGCGCGGAACGCTTACTTGCGGTAATCGTAGAAGCCGCGCCCGCTCTTCCGACCGAGGCGGCCCGCCGCGACCATCTTCCGCAGCAGCGGCGAGGGCCGGTACTTCGAGTCGCCCAGGTCCCGATGCAGGACCTCCATGATCGCGAGGCAGGTGTCCAGCCCGATCAGGTCGGCCAGCGCAAGCGGGCCCATCGGGTGGTTCATGCCGAGCTTCATGATCTGGTCGATGTTCTCGGGCTCGGCCACGCCCTCCATCACGCACGTGACGGCCTCGTTGATCATCGGCATGAGGATGCGGTTGCTGACGAAGCCCGGGAAGTCGTTGGCGACGACCGGGACCTTGCCCACGCGCTCGGTCTCGGCGTGGATCGTCGCGTAGGTGGCGTCGTCGGTCTCGAGCCCACGGATGATCTCGACGAGCTTCATCAGCGGCACCGGGTTCATGAAGTGCATGCCGATGAAGCGCTCGGGATGCGACACGACCGCGGCCAGCTCGGTGATCGAGATGCTCGACGTGTTGCTGGCGAGGATCGCGCCGTCCTTCAGGTGCCCGTCGAGCTCCTTGAAGACGGCCTTCTTGATGTCCGCGTCCTCGATGATGGCCTCGACGACAAGGTCGCAGTCGCCGAGATCACTCAGGGCGCCGGCCTGCTGGATGCGCCCGAGGGCCGCATCCGCGTCCTCCTGGCTCATGCGCTCCTTGGCCACGAACTTGCCGAGGCTCTTGCCGATGACCGCGACGCCGCGCTCGGCCGCGCCCTCGACGCTGTCGTAGAGCACAACGTCCGTGCCCGCCACCGCGAACACCTGCGCGATGCCGCCACCCATCTGCCCGGCGCCGATGACGCCGACCTTCGAGATCGCCATGGAACCCCCCTAGGTTGCCTGGTCGCTACCGGCTGACGGCCAGCGCGACCGCGTTTCCGCCGCCGAGGCAGAGGGCGGCGAAGCCCGTCTGCTGCTCGCGGTTCTTCATTGCGTACAGGAGCGTCGTGAGGATGCGCGCGCCGCTGGCCCCGATCGGGTGGCCGAGCGCCACGGCGCCGCCGTTCACGTTCGTCTTGGCGGGGTCGAGGTTCGACTCCTTCGTGACGGCGCAGGCGGCCGAGGAGAACGCCTCGTTGAGCTCGACGAGGTCGTAGCTCTCCGTCGCCTTGCCGGTGCGCTTGTGGAGGTTCTCGATCGCCACGACCGGCGCGTACATCACCCACTTGGGCTCGACGCCGCCGACGGAGTAGCCGTCGATCTTGGCGAGCGGGGTGAGGCCGCGCTCGTTCGCCGCCTTCTCGCTCATGACGACGAGCGCGCTCGCGCCGTCGGAGATCTGGCTGGCGTTGGCGGCCGTGACGGTGCCGTCCTTGGTGAACGCCGCCCGCATGCCGCTGAGCTTCTCGGCGGTCGTGCCGGGGCGGATGCCCTCGTCGCGATCGACGACGGTCACGTTGCCCTTGCGGTCCTTCACCTCGACGGCGAAGACCTCGTCCGCGAACGCGCCGGACTCCCAGGCGGCTGCGGCGCGCTGGTGGCTCTCCGCGGCGAACTGGTCCTGGTCCTCACGCGAGACGTTGCAGCGCTCGGCGATCAGCTCGCCGGTCATGCCCATGTGGAAGTCGTTGTAGATGTCCCACAGGCCGTCGTGGACCATCGCGTCGAGCAGCTTGCCGTGCCCGAGGCGCTGGCCACTGCGTGCACTCGGCAACATGTAGGGCGCGTTCGACATGCTCTCCTGGCCGCCGGCCACGATGATGTCGGCGTCGCCGGCGCGGATCGCCTGGGCGGCGAGCATCACGCTCTTGAGGCCCGAGCCGCAGACCTTGTTGATGGTCATCGCGCCCACGGAGGGGGGAACGCCGGCGCCGAGCGCGGCCTGGCGAGCGGGGTTCTGCCCCAGCCCGGCCTGCAGCACGGTGCCCATGATCACCTCTTCGACCTCGTCGGCGCCGATGCCTGCGCGGCTGATCGCCTCCTTGATCGCCAGGGCTCCGAGCTCGGGAGAGCGGAACTTCGAGAGCCCCCCCTGGAACTTGCCAATCGGCGTACGACAAGCGCTCACGATCACGGCGTCGGGCATCACGGCTCCTCGGTTCATGTCAAAGGGATGCGGAGGTTACACCCGCGCGCATGCGGGCTCGTAGCGCGTGCCGAGCGCTCGTCCTCGCTTGGACAGTCGGCTGTCTCCGGCGGAGGACGAAGGCGGCGAAGGGGGCCCGCGACCCGAAATCGATGCCAGCGCAAGTGCCTGTGTTTCAGGGGCTTAAGGAATTCGCGAAATGGAACCCCGTCCTGGCACGCCTTCCGCAATACCCCGGCTGGTCATCAAGACCATTCGTTCTTTCAACTCCCGCTCTCCTCCATCCTCCCGAATCTCCCTCCCATCCTCGGCGGACGCCTCCCTCCCGGGTCCTCGGACCCCGGCGCCGCCACTGGGCCCTTGTGCCGGACCCCGCATGGCACAAGGGCCCATTTTCTTTTCCCGGCAAGCTAGCTCGTGAAGTCCCGCCGCTCAGTGTGAAGCGTTCAGTCGGCGCTCTCGAGCGACCGATGGCGGCCCGTGATGAGGTTGAACGGTCCCGCCCACAGGTACTCGAAGACGAACCCGACGAGCATGGAGCCGATCCCCCACCAGGCACATGCGACGCCGAACAAGCCGGGGGTGGACCACTTCGAGATCAGCCAACCCCCGGCAACGTACGCGACGATCCGGAGGTAGCGGAATGCCTCGCGTGTCTGCCTCTGGCCTTGCCGCGCCCCGAGCGCAGTCTCGGTCGCGGCATCGGAACCTGTCTCACGGGCGTCCATTCGGACCTGCAACGTAGCATGATGACGTTCGACGACCGCTGATGACGCACTACCACGTCTTCCTGCTGATCCTCCTGGCTCTCGCGGTGGAGTTCCGCGTCCTCGCCCGATTGCAGCAACGACAGCGTGATGAGACGCCCGCCCCGTTCTTCAGCGGGTGGTTTCTCGTCGTGATCGTCGCCATCGCGCTCGCGTTCGTCTTCGTCGAATCGATCGGAGGGCGAATCGCGACCTAGGTGGCTGCGCGCTCCGGTCCGTTCAGCGCGGACCCAGACCAATCAGCTGCAGCGGATCCTGCCCGAGCGCGGCTTCGAGCTCCTTGCGCGCGCGCTCCGTGTAGAGCGCCTGGAGGTCGATCACCTGCGCATGGTCGTAGCGCCGGCGCAGGTCGGCGAACCGCACGGCCGGACTCACGACTTCGGTGCCCCGCATGCATGCGTCGGCAAGCGCGGCGCAGCGCTCTTCCCACGTCATGCGCTCGAGGTCCACGAGCGCGCCCACCTCGTCGAGCATCGCGCGGTCGACGCCCGTCTCGACCAGCTCGTCGACGGAGGCGCCCTTCGTGAAGTGCGAGACGCAGGCGAACGCGTAGGGCGCAAGCGGCGTGCGACGTAGCGCAAGCAGACCGGCCCGCGGATGGTCGTCGTGTGCGCCGAGGGCGCGGCCGGCGTCGTGCAGCATGGTCCCGGCAGCCGTGGCCTCGACGTTCACGTCCACGCCGACCTTCTCGAGCTCGCGCGCGAAGACCCGCGCGAGGCGCGCGCCGCCGCGCAGGTGACCGAGGAGGTGGTCCGTCACGCCGACCTGGGCCGCGATCCAGTTCTCGGCATCGGCCTCATCCCACGGCTCCAGCTCGAACAGCGCGCGATCCTTGAGCCAGAGCGCGGCCTCGCGCACCACGTTGCGCAGGTTGGGGAAGGGCAGCGCGTAGAGCGCGCGCTCGAGCGGCGCCCACTCGTACTCGGAGTGCTCCTTCGACAGGCGCACCTCGCCGGAGCCCAGGCGCGCGAGGAAGTAGACGACCGTCTTCTCGTACGTCTGGCCCTTGCGGGTCGCCGGGTAGATCAGCTCGCGTCGGAAGCGGTCGGCGACCTCGAGGTCCGTGAGGCCCGTCTCCTCCTCCGTCTCGCGCAGCGCCGTCTCGAGCTCGGGCTCGTCCTTCTCGGCGTGCCCCTTCGGCAGCCCCGGCTCCTGACGCTCCCGGTTCGTGAGCAACAGGTACTCGATCGCGCCGTCCTGCTCGCGGACGAGCACGAAGCCGCAGGCGGTCTTCTTGCGCTTCACGCCCCACCTATACCCACGAGGGCCCCGAACACCCGTACGAAACGCCCCCGGACCGGGCTGCGTCCCGACCCCGGCGGGCGGTACGCTCTTGCGCGATGTCGAACGCCACGCCCGAGCTCGCGCCTCCTGTCTGCGTCGACGGCGAGGTCCTCGAGAACCGCTGGATCACGCCCGTCACCAAGGTGATGAAGATCCACGCGCCGGACGTGGCCCCCGGGATGCAGCCCGGCCAGTTCGTCAACCTCGAGACGACGAAGACGCTGGTGCCGATGCTCCGGCGGCCGATGTCGATCCACAAGGTCGTCAAGCACCAGGGCATCGCGAGCGGCTTCTGCGTCCTCTACGACGTGATCGGCCCCGGCACCCAGAACCTCAGCGAGATGACGCCGGGGACCAAGATCAGCTTCGTCGGCCCGCTCGGGAACATGATCACCGTGCCCGAGACGGCGCGCCGCGCCACGATCATCGCCGGCGGCGTCGGCATCGGCCCGGTCAAGTTCGTCGCCGAGTCGCTGCAAGAGCGCGGCATGCGCGACATCACCGTGGTCTACGGCGCCCGCGACGCCGACCACTCCGTGCCCGTGCACGAGGCGATGCCGGACGGCTGCCGCCCCCTGCTCTGCACGGACGACGGCTCGGTCGGCCGCAAGGGCTTCGTCACCTCCTGGACCGAGGAGCTGATCGAGCGCAACCGCCTCACGCCCGGCGACTACGTCTTCACCTGCGGCCCGCACGCCATGTTCAAGGCCGTGCGCGACCTGCTCGGCAAGCACGGCATCGCCGCCGAGGCCGCGACCGAGGAGTTCATGGGCTGCGGCTTCGGTGTGTGCTTCGGCTGCCCGCTCTACCAGCGCCAGCCCGACGGCCAGGTCGAGATGAAGCTGTGCTGCGTGGACGGCTGCCTGTTCCCGCTCGACACGCTCGTCTTCGAGGGTGAGCTCGAGGACGGGGTGAGCGCGTGAGCGGCTTCACGCCGTTCGACGCGGTCGAGGACCTCGAAGAGGTCCTGCGCGGCGTCGCCGGCGAGCAGGTCGAGGCCTTCGAGCAGGAGATCCTCGAAGCCGAGCGCATCTTCGTGACGGGCCTCGGGCGCACGGGTCTCATGGCGCGCGGGTTCGCCATGCGCCTGATGCACCTCGGCCGGCGCGTCTTTCACGTGGGCGACGTCATCACGCCCGCGATCCACGAGGGTGATCTCCTGATCATCTGCTCGCGCACGGGACGCTCGCGCGTCCTGGGTCACTACGTCAGCATCGCCCGCCGCGCGAACGCGCGCGTGGCCGTCGTGACGGGCAACGCGAAGAGCAGCGTCGCCAAGAGCGCCGACACCGTGCTGGCGGTGGACGACCGGCCCGGCCTCAAGGCCGGCAAGGCCGCGGGCCGGCGCTCGCACCCCTTGGGCTCGCTCTTCGAGCAGGCGCTCTTGGTGGTGCTCGACCAGGTCGTGCTCTCGCTCATGGAGCACCTCGCCCTCACCGAGGAAGACCTGGCCCAGATCCACACGACCTTCGAGTGATCTCTTGGCCGCAGCGCGCGGCTACATGGCCTCGACAGGCTCGATCCCCAGCAGCGCCAGCGCCTTCGTGAAGACCGTCTCGGCCGCCTTGCAGAGCGCGAGCCGTGCACGCCGCGTGTCGTCGTCGGCCTTGAGCACCGGGCACTCCTGGTAGAAGCGGCTGAACTTCTTCGCCCCGTCGTAGAGGAACTGCGCGATCGCCGACGGATCGAGCGTGTCCTCCACGCGCCGGATGACGTCGGGCAGGCGCCCCAGGTGGCCCAGCAGGTCGCGCTCCGCCTGGCCGCCGAACTCGCCGCCGGCGTCGATCGCGGTCGCCAGGTCGACGGCCTCGTCCGTCTTGCGGAAGATCCCCGAGATGCGGGCCAGGCTGTAGAGCAGGTACGCGCCCGTGTCGCCTTCGGGGTTGAGCCAGTCCTCGAGCTTGTAGATCACGCGCCGGGTGTTGCCCGCGCGCAGCATGCCGTACTTGAGGCAGGCGATAGCGACCTTGCGCGCCGTCTCGTGCCACTGGTCGTCGGTCCAGCTCTCGCGCTCGGTGCGCGCCTCGGCGCGCATCTTCGTCTCGATCGCGTCGAGCACGCCGTGGCGCAGCTCGTGGAAGGGCGTCGCCGTTCCCTTGCGGCTCGACATCTTGCCGTCGGGCAGCATCACGAGCTCGTACGAGACGTGGCGACAGTCCTTCGCCCGGTCGTAGCCCATCTTCTCGAGCGTGGCGAAGAGCTGCTGGAAGTGCAGGTTCTGCTCGGACGCCACGACGTAGTACGAGCGCTCGATGCCGAACTTGTCGAACTTGTCCGCCGCGAGCGCGAGGTCCCAGGTCATGTAGAGGCTGGCGCCGTCGCTCTTGCGGACGAGCGCGGGGACGAGGCCCACGTCCTCGAGATCGCAGATGATCGCGCCCTCGCTCTCCACGAAGGTGCCCTTGGCGAGGTACGCGTCGACGATGGCGCGCGCCGGCGCCTCGAGCTCCGACTCGAAGAAGTCGTGCACGAAGCGCACGTCGAGCCAGCGGTAGACGTCGGCGAACTCGTCCAAGCACCACTGCCGCGTCTCGCGGTAGAGCTGCGTGATGTCCGGCTCGCCCTCTTCCATGCGCCGCAGGACCTCGCGGATGTCCTTGAACTGCGCATGCTTCGCGGCCTGGGTCGCCTCGTCGTCCTCGTCCGTGATCGTGATGGCCGTGTTGGCCTGGCTGTACGCCGCGCCGAGCCACGCGGTGCGACCCTCCGCGGGCGGTGTGCCCACGTCCTGCGTCGTGAGCCACCAGAGGCACTTGGCCACGTCGATGCCGAAGTCGCCGTAGTAGTTGACCGGCACCACGTCGTGCCCGCGCGCGCTCAAGACGCGCACGAGCGCATCGCCCAGGAGGACGTTGCGCAGGTGGCCCACGTGGAAGGTCTTGTGCGTGTTGGGCTGCGAGAACTCGACCATGATGCGCGTCGAGGTGCCGCTCCGCATCGAGGCGTCGAACGCCCCGTCCGCGAGCGCGCCCGTCAGCGCGTTCAGGCTCGCGAGCGGGTCCGCGAAGAAGTTCACGTACGGCCCGACGGCCTCGACCTTGCCGATGGGGCCCGTCGGCTCGATGGCCGCGGCTACCTCGGCGGCGATCTGGGGCGGCGCCATGCGCCGCGCCTTGGCCAGGGGGAAGCAGCCGAAGGCCAGGTCCCCCATCTCCGCCTTCTTGGGCGGGGACAGGAAGCGACCCCAGTCGAGCGACGAAGCGTCGTCGCCGAGCGCGTGGGTCAGGGCCTCGATCACGGCCTCACGGAAGTCCATCGCCGTTCCCTCTCTGGAATCAGCGCGGCATCCTAGCCCGGGGCGTTCGCGGCGACGCGGCGTGTCAGCGCGTCTTGATGTAGGCCTCGAGCGCCGTCAGGTCATCGGCGCCGAGCTGGACCTCGGGGCCCATGCTCATCTTCTTGATCATCTGGGCGATCTTCTCCTGCCCCGTGGCGACCTTCTTGAGGAAGCGGTCGTACTTGGGCCAGGCGTTGAGGCGCTTGGCGGTGAGCTTGTTGGGACCGCGGTCGTGGCAGGTCGCGCACGTCTTGGCGCCCTTCTTCCACTGCTTGGTCCAGAGCGCCTTGCCCTTCTTCACGACGTCGGCGAGCTCGCTCTTGGCGTCTCCTTGCGCCTCGCCGGGATGCAGCAGGAAGGCGGCGGCGACGAGAGAGAAGATGAAGACGAGGGCGGTCGACTTGCGGGCGGTCATGGGCTGGTGCTCCTTGGGGGCGGCAGTCCGGAGCCCGGAGTATAGGCCGTTCCGGGGCTCCGGCCCTGCTTCCTGGGCGCGACGTCCGGACCCGCCGGGGGCGCATTTCGCGTACGACCGAGAGAGGGCCCGGGGGCCCGCAGCGCTAAACTCCGCTGTTCGTGTCGAGCGAACCGATGGAACTCCACAGCACCCCCCAAGCCGAGACCCCCGGCCCGTCCCCGGCCGCGCCGCCCGCCCGGAACGGCGAGGCGCTGCATGACGGGTGGCGCTTCCTGCGTGCGTGGCTCCGGGCGCTCACCGACGAGCGCACGTTCGACCTGCGCAAGAACCCCAGCCTCTGGCTCGGCTTCCTGCTGGGGGTGCCGATCCCGCTGCTCACGTTCGCGTCCACGGCCGGCGCGGGGCTGAAGATCCTGAGCCTCTTCGCGCCGATGGCCTGGGCGATCATCCTCGGCGCCGCAGGACGGATCGCGATCCTGGCCGCCGAGGAGCGCGATGCCCTGGCCGAGGTGGTGGTCACGACCCAAGAGCACCTGGGCCAGACCGAAGAGGCGCTCGGCGAGGAGCTCGAGAAGCGCCGGCACGCCGAGCGCAAGCGCGATGAGGTGATGGGCGAGCTGCAGCTGGCGCAGGACGTCCAGCGCACGCTGGCCTCGGAGAACATCCATCGCGACGACTGCGAGGTCGTGAGCCACTCGATCCCGTCGATGCACGTGGGCGGTGACTACGTGCACGTGAACGTGGTCGACGGCCGCTTCCTCTACCTCTGCATCGTGGACGTTTCAGGGCACGGCATCGCTGCGGCGCTCGTCGTGGCCCGAATCCACGGGCTCGTGCGCCGGCTCTCGCTCACGAAGAAGCGACCCGAGTCGTTCCTCGAGCGCGTCAACCGCGCGGCGGTCCAGATCTTCGAGCACACCTACTTCTTCATGACGATGGGCGTGTTCCGCATCGACCTACGCACCGGCGTCATGGAGTACGCGACGGCCGGACATCCGGCCCAGATCCTGCTGCGCGCGGACGGCTCCCACGAGGAGCTGCGCACGCCGAATCGGCTGCTCGGCATGGACGCCGACATCTTCGACGAGCAGCAGCCCTCGCGGAAGACGCGCCTCAAGCCCGGCGACACGATCGTGCTCTACACCGACGGGCTCTTCGAGGTCCTCTCCGACGCGGACGGCGAGGTGCTTGGCGAGAACGGCCTGATGGAGCGCTTGCGCACCGTGGGCCCCATCGAGCCGCAGCTGCTCGTCGGCGAGGCGCTGCAGGAGCTCGCCGACTTCCAAGGGCGCTCGGACTTCGAGGACGACATGACGATCGTCGCGGCGCGCTTCATCGGCCAGCCGCACCGGCCGCCCGCTAAGAAGGATCCAGCTCCGAAGCAAAGCTGAAGAGGCCGAAGATCCCGCCGGTGTGCAGGAACACGGTCGCGCCACGCCCGCCGATGCGGCCGGCGCCGGCTTCGGCGAGCAGGCCCCCCATCGCCTTCACCGTGTAGACGGGGTCGAGGAAGACGCCTTCGTCGTTGGCCACGCGCCGGATGAGGTCGAGGTCATCGGGTCCCGGCTTCGCGTAGCCGAGGCCTTTGAAGCCGTCGAGGATGCGCCAGCGCGCGCGCTCGGCGACGGCTTCGGACACGAAGCCCGCGTGCGCGCACTCGCCGTGCAGGCGCTCGATCACACCGTCGAAGTACGCCTTGTCGTTGCAGACCGCGATGCCGACGACGTCCACGTCATCGCGTTCGGCCGCGGCGAACCCGAGGGCGAGTCCGGCTGTGGTGCCGCCGCTTCCGCAGGCATGCACGACGGAATCGATGCGAATGCCGAGCGCGGCCTCCTGCTCCAGGAGCTCGCGCACGCAGATCGCGTAGCCCATCGTGCCCACGTGGCTCGAGCCGCCTTCGGGGATCACGTAGGCACGTCCGCCCTTGGCCGCGATCTCCTCGGCGATGCCGGCCATGATCGAGTCGCGATCCGGCCACTCCGACGGCTGGATGAAGCGCGGCTCCGCGCCGCACAGCCGATCCAGCAAGAGGTTGCCTTCCGAGGGGCGCTGGTCGCGCCCGCGCAGCACGAGAATGCAGGCCAGCCCGAGACGGGCGGCGGCGATGGCGGTCGCGCGGGCGTGGTTGGAGGTGACGGCGCCGCAGGTGACGAGGGTGTCGCAGCCCTTCTCGAGGGCGTCCGCGCAGAGGAGCTCGAGCTTGCGGACCTTGTTGCCCGTCAGGCCCACCCCCGTGAGGTCGTCGCGCTTCGCCCAGAGCTCGATGCCCTCGAAGAGCGGACTTCGGGCCAGGGGCTCCAGCGGCGTGGGCACGTGCGCGAGCGTCAGACGGACGGGCGGCAGGATGTCGAGCATGGACCGGCAGCATAGTCGCCGGGTCCCGCGCTCGACGAGGGATCGCTACCGGGGCAGCGTGTGCCCGGCACGAGCGAGGCGCACGAGATCGCGCAAGGCGCGCGTCTCGTCGGCAGAGAGGTGCGCCAACACCCCGTCGAAGGCCGCATCCTGCCCCAGCAGGACGCCCTCCACGTCGCGGGCGTTCCGGAACAGACGTACGCCCTCGGGCGAGACGCGGATCTGCTTCGTCTGGAAGGTCTGCTCGAAGATGCCGAGCATCGCGAAGAGCACGACGACGCTGCCGAACAGGAGCAGCAGAAGGCTCATGGCACCCCCACCGAGCAGCACCTGGTTGGCGGCGGTGGAGCCGATCATCGCGCCGGCGATGCCGAGCGGAACGCACAGGAGCGAGAAGACGCCGGGGCCCCGCGGCGGCACGACCACGAGCAGGCCGTCGGCGTCGACGCTGACTTCCAGTCGCGAGTCATCGGGCAGGCCCGGCCAGGCGAGGCCGCGAGTCGTGAGAGGCGTGTCCGCGTGACGTGCGCTGCCGTGCTTCATGCAAGCGACGATAGGGGCACATGGGTGCGGATGCTCGGACGAGGTGCGCGGGTGTGAAGAGGGTGTTTACGGGATGCGTAGCATCTGCGCTGTGCACAGGGATCCGGAGTGCGTGTGAAGGGGATAGGATCTGCGGGCTGATTTCGTGTCCCCGTAGCTCAGCTGGATAGAGCATCGGATTCCTAATCCGAAGGTCACAGGTTCGAATCCTGTCGGGGATACCACCCCTAGCTCCGCACCCGATACCCGCGCTCCTCGAGCTCGGCGACGACCGTATCGCGGTGATCACCCTGCAGCTCGATCACCCCATCCTTCGCAGTACCGCCCGAGCCGACACGCCGCTTGAGCGCCTTGGCCAGCTTGGTGAGCTTGTCGGCGGGCAGCACGATCCCCTCGACGAGCGTCACGACCTTGCCGCGCCGCTTCTTGGTGTCGAGGCGCACGCGCACGGCCCCCTGGGGGCCACTCGGGGCCTTGCTGGCCTTCGCGCCCTTGCAGCGGCAGGCGGTGACCAGGCGCCTGCACTTGGGGCAGGTCCGTCCGCCGTCACTCGAGTAGACCAGGCGGCCGCGCGGGCCCATGGGGCGCCTCCTCGGGGTACGGGTCCTCCGCCCGTGTCGGCACGCTACCCGTTGACGCGGCCGAGTCGCTATCCTGACCGGCGATGTCGAGTGATTCCGCCCCCGACGAAGACCTGGATGCGCTGCGCTCGCCGGGCGTGGATCCGAACCAGGCCTTGGCTTCGCGCTTCGAGCACCACCGGGCGCGCCTGCTGCGCATGGTCGAGCTGCGCATGGACCCGGCGCTGCGCCAGCGCGTGAACGCCTCGGACGTGCTGCAGGAGGCGTACCTCGAGATCAACAACCGCCTGGGCAGCTACCTGGAAGATCCGCAGATGCCCTTCTTCCTGTGGATCCGCTTCATCACGGCGCAGCGGCTTCTGAAGCTGTACCGCTTCCACGTCGGCACGAAGAAGCGCGACGTGCGCCGACAAGTCGTCGCCCAACGTGGTGCGTTCCCCGAAGCGACGTCCGTGGCACTCGTGGACCAGCTGGCACAGTCGGGGATCTCGCCGAGCGGCGTCGTCGTGGAAAGCGAGATGCGCGTGCAGCTGCAGGCGGCCCTCGACGAGATGAACCCGATCGATCGCGAGGTGCTGGTGCTGCGCCACTACGAGGAGCTCTCGAACGCGGAGACCGCGCGCGAGCTGGGCATCCACGAGGATGCGGCTAGCAAGCGCTACATCCGCGCGCTCGGGCGCCTGCGGACCGTGCTCGAGCGGATGTCGTCGGACGGTCCGTGAGCGGCGTCGACCACCGCCTGCTCGACGAGCTCGCCCAGGAGTACGTTGCGCGACTGCGTCGCGGCGAGCCTGTCCAGCTCGAGGAGTACGTCGAGGCGCGGCCCGAGCTCGAGGCGAAGATCCGCGAGATCTTCCCCGTGCTCGCCATGGTGGAGGGCTTGAAGCCCGTCAGCGCCAAGACGGTCGCGGACGCGACGCCGTCCGCGGCCAAGGCCAAGACCGAGCCGGAGCGCATCGGCCCGTACGTCGCGCTGCGCGAGATCGGCCACGGCGGCATGGGGCGCGTGTACGAGGCCATGGACGACCAAGGCCATCGTGTCGCTCTGAAGCTGATCCACGCCCACCTCGTGGACCGCCCCGGCTACCTGGCGCGCTTCCTGCGCGAGGCAGACGTGGGCCGCCGTATCGAGCACGATGGCCTCGTGCGCACGCTCGGGGCCGACGTCGTCGAGCGCCACGGGCACGAAACGCCGTACCTGGTGCTGGAGTTCGTGGAGGGGCAGAACCTGCGCGAGCTCGTGGACGAGGTCGGCCCGATCTCCGAGCGCTTGTGTCGCGTGATCGCGGGGCACCTCTCCGAGGCGCTGGCCGCCATCCACGCCGCCGGCGTCGTGCACCGCGACGTGAAGCCGGAGAACGTGGTCATCACGCCGGACGAGACCGTCAAGCTGATGGATCTCGGCGTCGCCCTGCTTCAGGACGAGGCGTATCGCCTCTCCCAGACGGGCGAGTTCGTGGGCTCGCTGCTCTATGCGGCGCCGGAGCAGCTGCGCGGCGATACGCCCGACGCGCGCACGGATCTCTACAGCCTCGGCATCCTGATGTACGAGCTCGTCACCGGCCGGCATCCGGAGTCGGTCGGCGACGCGACGCGGCCGCGCGCGCGCAACCTGCGCGACGCGATTCAGCCGCCCTCGACGCACGCCGACGGCCTGTCGCCGTTCCTCGATCGCGTGATCCTGCGGCTCCTGGCCGCCGACCCGGACGAACGCTTCGCGTCGGCCGAGGAGCTGTCGCGCGTGCTCAAGAGCGGCGAGGCCTCCGGCTGGTGGCAGCGCACGAGCACCGAGGTCGATCGGCTGAAGCGCACGCGCGGCGGCGACGAACGAATCACCCGCCTCGTCGGGCGCACGCCGGAGCTGCGTCGCCTCTCGACCTTCCTGCGCGACGCCCAGGCCGGCGAAGGCCGCGTCCTGCTCGTGCGCGGCGAGGCGGGCATCGGCAAGAGCCGCCTCGTGCACGAGTGGCTCGACGGCGTGGAGACCGGGACCGGCAAAGGCCCGCACATCATCGTGGCCGAGCACAACCCGGGGGGCGACACGCTGGACGTACCTCCGCTGGCCGCGGCGCTGCGCGACCTGCTGGGCGAAGACGAGCTCGAGGCCAAGCTCAAGCAGCACCTGGGCCAGAGCGCGTGCCTCGCGGAGCCGCTGGCGCGCCATTTCCGGGGCGAGGAGGCCGCCGCCTACGGGCTCGGCCTTCCGCCGGCGGCGCTCGGTACGGCCTATCTCCTGTTGCTTCGCGGCCTGGCGCGCGAGCGGCCGCTGGTGCTCTTCTTCGAGGACCTGCACTTCGCGGGCGAGAGCGGGCGCCAGACGTTCCTCATGCTGGCGCGTTCGATCCAGTCGGACCCGATCCTGCTCGTCGGCACCACGCGGCCGGAGCAACCCGATCCGTACGGGGAGGCGTTCGAGCGGCTCGACCACACCGACGCGCTGACGCTCTCGCCGCTGACGACCGAAGCGTGCCACGCCATCGCGCGGGACGTGCTGGGCGAGCTGGATGCGTCCGCCAGCGGCGTCGCGGAGATCGTGAAGGGCGCGGACGGCAACCCGTTCTGCGTGATCGAGTTCGCGCGCGAGACGCGTAAGCAGCTGCGCGAGACACCGGGGGGCCGCGCGCGCGTGTTCGCCAACATGCCGACCTCCGTCCGGCGCCTGCTCGACATGCGCCTCGAGGCCCTGGAGCCCGACCTGCGCGACCTGCTCAGTGTCGCAGCGTGCTGCGGCCATCGCTTCGATCCGGTGCTCGTCTGCGACGCGTCCGACGTCCCGAAGATCCGCGGCTTGCGGATGTTCCAGGAGCTCGACCGCACGCACGCCCTCGTGCACGCCGACGGGGCGCTCTACCGCTTCCACCACCACCTCGTGCAAGAGCTGCTCTACGCCGAGTTGGCGAAGCCGCTCAAGGCCGCCTACCACACGGCATTGGGCGAGGCGCTCGAGCGACGACGGGTCGGGGCAGACCGGGACGCGGAGTCGACGGACCCGCACACGGCCTTCGAGCTCGCGCGCCACTTCCTGCTCAGCGACGAGGTCGGACGCGCGCTGCCCTACGCGGTGCGCGGCATGCGCCACGTCGTGGACCGCGGGGAGTTCCGGCGCGCGGAGCGCATGGCGAGCCACGTGCTCGCGGTGGGCACCTTGCCGGACGTCGTCGCCGGGTTCACGCACTACGTGACCGGGTTGTGCCGGCGCGCGTCCAGCAACCTGAGGGACGCCGTACGCCACTTCGAGAAGGCGCACGACCTCCTGCAGGAGGACGCGCCGGTCGCGTACCGCATCCTCAACGTGGTCGCCCTCGCGTCGAACCTCGCGAGCACCGGCCGGCCGGAAGAGAGCGTGCCGCTCCTGCGCGAGGCCCTCGGGTGGGCGGAGGCGGAGGACGACCCGCAGCTGATCTCGGCGGCGCTCCTCGGTCTCGTCGCCGTCCTCACGGCGACGGGCCACCACGAGGAAGCGACGACGCTGGGCGAGCGGGCCCTCGCCCAGGCGCGCGAGGCGGGGAACATCCTGGCCGAGGCCCGCGCAGGGAGCGTGCTCGGCGGCCTGCTCGTCGACCGCAGCCGCGCGGAGGAAGCCCAGCTCATCCTCGAGCACGCCTGGCTCTGCTCGCAGATGGCCGCGGACCGCTACACCGAGGCGGGGTGCGTCAGCCGGCTCGGCAAGCTGGCCTACATGCGCGGCGACTCCGAGCTCGCGCACGACCTGAACCGCAAGTGCGGCGCCATCGGCCGCGAGATCGGGCACCAGGGCATCCAGCAGGTCGCGGCCGTGAACGAGTCGAACTACCTGCTGGACGTCGGTGACATCCCGGGCGCGATCCGCCAAAGCCGCTTCGGCGCCGACCTCGCCGAGCGCATGGGCGACATCCACTACCTGGCCAACTCGCTGCTGATGGTGGCGCGCTCGCTAGAGGCCGATGGACGCGTCGAGGCGGCGCGCGACACCTTCCTCGAGTCGCTGGAGCGCGCGCGGGAGACGGACACCATGCCGCTGGTGCTCAACATCGGCTCCCGCATGGTCCCGATCCACGCGTTCGGCGGCCGGCCGGACGAAGCGGAGGTCTGGCTCGAGCGCGCACGCGACGCCGCCGAGCGACTCGTCGGCTCGACCCACGTCGGCCTGATCGCACTCGCCAGCGCGGACCTGGCGTGGGCGCAGGGCGACCTCGATGCGGCGTTCGCGCGGCTGATGGGCTTCCTCGGCGAGGCGAAGCGCCGCGCCGTCGCGGGGCACATGGCGCGACTGCATCTGGGCATCGGCCTCCTGGCGCACCAGCGTGCGGAGCCGAAGCTGGCGCTCGAGCACCTCGACAAGTCGATCGAGCTCGCCGAGCCGCACCGCTCGCTCGGCCTGCTCACGGCGGCGCGCCTCGTGAGGGCGGCGGTGGAGCCCGGCGACCGCGCCACGGCGCGTATTCTCGCGTTCGAGAACGCCGACCGCATCCGCGCGCACTTGCGCGTGCTCTCGGTCCACGCGCTCGCCACGGCCCTCGACGACGACGAGCTGCGCGGGCTCGCGCGCACGACCCTCGAGCGCATCATCGAGAACGCCCCGGAGGCGTGGCAGCCCGCGATGCGGACGGACGTGCCCGTCTACCGGGCCGTCCTCGCGGACTGATGGCCGAAACCGGACCTCGGCGGTGGGTGTATCACGGGGTGTCGATCGACCCCCGGGAGCCCCCCATGCGCTTCGTGTTCGTGCTGCTCGCCGTCCTGTTGACGGTCCTGGTCGCGTGGCCGGGCGCCCAGGCCGGACCCGAGACGGACCGCGTCGCCCGCGTACGCGACGCGTCGGCCGCAGGCGTCGGTCGGCTGATCGAGGTCACCACGGTCACGGACGTGGACGGCACGAAGCATGACGTCCGCGCCTTGGCCGAGAAGGGCGGCGTCGTGTTCGTGATGACCAGCACGACCTGTCCCCTCTCGCGCAAGTACGCGCCGGCCATCGGCCGGCTGGCCACGCTCTGGCAGCCCTTGGGCTACCGCTTCGTGCTCGTGGACGTGCAGGGCGGCGACACGGCGGAGGCGTTCCGTGACTTCGCGGAGGCCTACGAGCTGAAGGGCCTGCTCGTCCACGATCCCAAGCGCGTCCTCGCGTCCGCCCTCGGCGCATCCACCACGACCGAGGCGTTCGTCCTCGACAAGGGCCGCACGCTCGTCTACCGCGGCGCCGTCGACGACCAGTACGGCATCGGTACGGCCAAGGACGCCCCCACCCGGCGCTTCCTGCACGACGCGCTCGAGGCGCTGCACCAGGGCAAGGCGCCGGCCGTGCGTGCGACCTCGTCGCCAGGCTGTGCACTCGAAGTGGCGGCTACACCCAAGCGCGAGACGACGGCGACGTGGCACGGCAGCGTGTCGCGCATCGTCCAGCGCCACTGCGTCGAGTGCCACCGCGAGGGCGGCATCGCGCCGTTCGCGCTCGAGACACCGGCACAGGTCGAGGCCCAGGCCGGCATGATCCAGTGGGTCGTCGAAGAGGGTGTGATGCCGCCGTGGTTCGCAGCCGCACCGGCCGATGGCGAAGCCACGCCCTGGGCGAACGATCGGCGCATGCCGAACGCGGAGAAGCGGACGCTGCTCGAGTGGCTGGGTTCGAAGCGCCCTGTCGGCGATCCAAAGGACGCCCCCGTCGCGCCGACCTGGCCCGCGACGTGGTCAATCGGCACACCGGACGCAATCATCCCGCTGCCGCGCGATGTGAAGGTCAAGGCCGAGGGCACGATGCCCTACGTCAACCTGCGCGTGAAGACCGACTTCCCGGAGGACCGCTGGGTGCGCGCGTGGGAGGTGATCCCGAGCGCGCGCGACGTCGTGCACCACGTGCTCGTGTTCGTGGAGTCGCGAGGCGCCAACCTGCTCGCCGGGCGGCGGACGTCGCGTGAGGAGCAGGGCTTCTTCGCGGCCTTCGTGCCCGGCAACGGGTCGGCCGTCTATCCGGACGGCTTCGCGAAGCGTCTGCCCAAGGGCGCGACCCTCTACTTCCAGCTGCACTACACGCCGAACGGCAAGGCGACGGTAGACCGCACGCGCCTGGGCCTCCGCTTCGCGAGCGAAGTGCCCGAGCGCGAAGTGCGCACGATCGGCATCGCGAACGTGCGGATCCGGATTCCTGCCGGAGCCCCCGCGCACGAAGAGCGCGCGACCCTGCCGGTGCTCTTCGATGCCGGCGTGATGGCCTTCATGCCGCACATGCACTATCGCGGCAAGGCCTTCCGCTACGAGCTCGTCGACGGCGAGGACCAGCGCACGACGCTGCTGGACGTGCCGCGCTACGACTTCAACTGGCAGCTCGCCTACCGGCTCAAGGAGCCGCTCGAGATCCCAGCCGGCAGCCGCATCGACGTGCGCGCGGTCTACGACAACTCGAAGGGCAACCCGGCCAACCCGGATCCGACGAAGCCCGTCCGCTGGGGCCTCCAGTCAGAGGACGAGATGCTCATCGGGTACATCGAGTACTACCTGAAGGACGTCGCGCCCGGACAGGACGTGGGCGGTGTCGGCGGCAAGCTCGGGCGCCGGCTCTTCGCCGACGGCCTCCTGCGCCGCCTCGACAAGGACAAGGACGGGCGCATCTCGAAGGCCGAGTGCCCGCGCTGGTTACGCCAGGGCTTCCGCGAGACCGACACGAACCAGGACGGCTACGTCGATCGCGCGGAGCTGATGAAGGTCGAGCGCTAGCGGGGTGCAGCGCGGCTGCTGGGCTTCGGCAGGGGCGAAACGAAGAGCTGCGTACGCTTCGCGCCGCGCTGGATCGTGACGCGCACGCCCTCTTTCGCCGTTGCAAGCGCCGCATCCAGCTCCGCGAGATCGCGAACCGGTTTCTCATCGATCTCCAGCAGCACGTCGCCCCGGCGCAGGCCCGCGTTCTTCACGACCGCACCACCCGCACCCAGGACGAGCACGCCCTGGGTTCCGGCCGGTACCCCCAGCCACTCGCGCAGGCTGTCGTCGAGCGCGCGCACCTTCAGGCCGAGCTGCGCCGCGGTCAGGAGCGCCTTCATCTCGTCTGCCCGATCGGCGAGGGCCACGTCCACGGGCTCCCGCCCGGCGACCGTCACGCGCACGGACGCGCCCGGGCGCTTGTGGGCCAGGATCACCGTGAACACGGCAGGGCTCGTGCACGGCACGTCGTCGAGCTGCGTGACGACGTCGCCCGCCTGGATCCCCGCCTTGGCCGCCGGGGACTCGGCCAGCACGGAGCTGATGCGCACGCCCTTCTTCTTCGTATCGGCGCGCCCCGGCACCACGCCGAGGTAGCCGCGCTGGATCGAGCCGTGGGCATCGATGTCCTCGAGTACACGCCGGATGACCGAGGCGCTGACGTAGTCGTTGGCGTGAATCGCCGGATTCCGCGGATGCGCCCACGTCGCCGCCGCCGTGGGGTGCGGACGCAGGGCGCCCTCGAGCACGAGGCGATTACCCGCGACCTTCATCGGACGTCCCTTGCCGTCCGTGACGTAGTACTCGACCTTGCCCTTCGCGTTCGTGCGCGACTTGAGCGTGGGGTGCGCGATGTACTCGACCATCGCGCCCTTCCAGCTGTCGACCCACAGACTCGCCGTGCCGTGCTGGGGCGCGGTGTGGCACACGCTGCAGTCGTGGGCCGGACCCATGACGCCCCGCAGACCGAGCAGCTTCCCCCGCGGCCCAAGCAAGGCGCTTGCATCCTGCCGGACGTCGGTGAGGAACCGGCCGCGGTGGGCGTCGACGCGCCGGATCAAGGCGAGCGCCGGCGCCTCGCCGGCCAGGACACCGAGCGCGCCGCGCTTGATCCCCTCTCCCGGAGCGAGGGCGAGGCCGTCGAGCTTCGCGGCCCATGCCTCCGGCACCACACAGACGGAGATGCCCAGCTCGACGTCCCCGTCCACGATGCTGCTGCCGTACTCCCGGCCGTCGGGCAGGCGCACGAAGATGCTCGGGCCCGTCTTGTCGCCCAGGTACGGCGCGACGACGCGCGGCGGATTGCCCACCAACACGCCGCGATAGCGGTGTTGCCCACGACGGATCTCCACGCGCGTGGCGTCGGAGCGCGACACGATCTCGGCCGCCTCCTTGTTGAGCGCCTCGAGCAAGGAGCCGGTGGGCTCATCGGCCTGCACCGGGGCCTCGGGCAGTCCGAACAGCAGCAGGGCAAGTGCCAGGAGCGGAATCGGCAGGTACTGCATGGTCTCTCCTCGTCGCGACGGGCCCGCGGGCACCGTCGCGCTGGGTCAGCGGATTCGTCGAAGCGGCGTGGCCGGCGTCATCGGCACGCCGATGGCCGGTTGGGGATCAGGAGTCTCGGCGCGTGTCGGTTCGTCGACAGACGGGGACGATGAAACAGCGTCCGCACGCCCGGTCGTCAGCGCCAGCGTGACGAGCACGCCGGCCGCGAAGGACGCTGCATAGCGCAGGAGCAGCACGGGGCGCGCGGGGCGCGACTGCGTTGCCGCCAGCTCGATCCGCGCACGCAGGGCGTCCGGCAGCGGATCGACGTCGTACGGCCGGTAGAGCGCATCGCGTAGCGCCACCGCCCGCATCTGCGCAGCCCGGCACGCGGCGCAGCTCTCGAGGTGGACCTCGAGCGTCTCGGCGTCCTCGGTGGACAGCAGCGCATCGAGGTGGTCGGGAAGCTGGCTCTGGTAGCGATCACAGGCATGCGTCATCGGTCAACGGCCTCCTTGCGGCTCGTCCAAGAGGTGGCGGAGCCGGTGCGCGAGCAGCTCGCGCGTCTTCTTGAAGCGCGCCTTCGCGGCACGCTCGGAGATCATCAGCGCCCGCGCCACGTCCCGGTACGGCAGCGCGTGATGGGCACGGAGCAGGAACGTGGCGCGCAGGTCGGGCGGCAGCAGATCGATCTCGCGCCGGATGCACGCTTCGAGGTCGAGGTCGCCCGCATCGGGTTCATCGGTCTGCTTGCGACGACACCGGGCACCGGGCGTGTCGAGCTCGACGCGCGCCTTGCGCGTCTTGCGTCGGCGCAACCGATCGATCCCGAGGTTCGTGGCGACGCGGTAGAGCCAGGGCCGGAGCTCGCCGTTCAGCCCGGCGAGCGCGTCCTCGTGGGCCAGGTAGCGCACGAAGGTCTCCTGGCAGACCTCCTCTGCGCTTGCGGCGTTCCCGAGCAACCGCGCGAGGTAGGCATGCACCTCGGCGCCGTAGCTCGTGTAGACCTCGTCGAAGGGTTGCTCCATCCACCCTCCCCCACGGCCGGAGGCCCGGAAAGGGAAGGGGAATCCCGCTCCGCCCTCGCGACACCCGAGCGTAGCGATCGACCCGGGGTCCGTCGGGACGGGCAAAGGCGGGCCAATTGAAACGGGGCCGCGCGGCGAACCGCGCGGCCCCGAGGGGTCGGAGACGGAGGGGATGCCTAGGCCTGGTCGAGCAGGTCGACCAGCTTGGCGCGCTTCTGCATCCAGCCGCGACGGAGCGTCTGGCTGTACTTGGTGGCGCTGGCGAAGAAGAGACCGCGGCCGTCGACGCGGGCGATGCGCATCTGGGCCAGCAGGACCGACGCCTCGCGACGCTCGTCGGCGTTCTCGAGGCCGGTGATCTGCTGCGCCAGACGCAGCTCCTCACCGAGCTGCACACTCTCGGCGAGCGCACGGACGAGGTCACGATCGCGCTTCACGGAGTTCGTGTAGGCGTCGATGTTGGCGCGGATCGCGGCGACCTGCGCGTCGATCTTGGCCTGCTGCGCATCCTTCATGCGCTGCTCGACCTCGCGGTCGAAGACCTTGATCTTCACGCGACGGGTCTTGCCCTTGTAGTGGGCGCCGATGCTGCCGCTGATGCCGCCGCCGCCGAAGCTCAGGCCGCCGTAGACGCCCAGCTCGGACTGCACGCCGGAGAGCTGGAGCTCCTGCGTGGGCTGACGGCCCTTGCGACCCGGAAGGGTGCCGAAGTAGAGCACGTCCTTCTCGACGATGCGCGCCTTCGCGAGACGCTTCTCCGCCGCGGCGAGGTCGACGTAGATCGCCGACAGCTCACGCAGCATGGAGGTCATCGACTCGTCGGTCGGCGCCCAGTCGGCGATGTCGGTGGAACGCGCGTCCCAACGCTTCGCCTCGGCGACGCGCTGGATGCGGGACAGCATGCGACGAGCACGGTTCTTCAGACCCGCGCTCCAAGCACTGCGCACGGCGGACTCGCGGTCCGTTGCGCGCGGGGCGATCGTGTAGGCGGCAAAGCGCGAGCGCAGCAGCTGCGCGAGCTCGAAGGGGCTGAGCTCGATCATCTGGGGGGCTTCGGCTTCGCCGGGCGTCGTGACGGCCGTGTCGTCGGCCTTCGCGACCTGTCCTTCGGCCTCGGGACCTGCGTACGCCGTGGGCGCAACGAGTCCGATGCTCAGGACGAGTGCTGCAACGCGACCGAAGCGCGTTGCAGCGCGGTTCTTGGTGGGAATGGAATCGTGTGTGGACATCTCGGGATCTCCTTGGGGACGAGCGGCCGAAGCCGGCGCGGACCGCGGAGGGCTCCAGGACCGAGGCAGACGGCAACGCGCCGCATGTCACGGAGGAGCGGGTGTTCTCGAAGGCCCCCCGTTTCACAAACCCGGGGCCAAACCCGTGCCGCGGGGCGGGGCGCGAACGCCTGTCGGCCGCCTTGGCGCGTCTACGTGTCGGCCTCGAGCCCCAGGAAATGGCGCTTCGCGCCCCACCGCACCGTTTGGCGATCTGTTACGGGATTCGTTGGAATTTCCGCGATTCGACCCGCGGAAACGTGCGCCGACCCTGCCCTCGGACGGGGACAGGCGTGTCTCGTCAGGGTCGGGGTGGCTGGGGTTCGGCGGGACGTCCGCCCCGGCGTCTCCAGGCAATGCGGGCCGACTTGTTCAGACGACCTGAACACTTTGAAAGGGCGTTCGTGGGGTGGTCTGGGTGCGTGTTCATCAAAGTGAACAAAGTGATGCGCAGTGACGCACGCAAGCCGATTCGGTCATTCATTCATGCACGTAGCGGTTTACCGATCAGCGAGCACTCCTAGGTTCCAACCCATGAACGGGCATATCGCACAGTTGGGTGTGCGATCCGGATGGGTTGTTGGTGGTTCAGGTCCAGACTTTCGATCTGGTTGATCAGGTGCTTTCGGCATCTGCGTACCGCGCACGTCTTCGGACGCTGCGCGCGGGTCGCCACCAGATCGCGCTGGCGCACATCGGCGCCTTCCTCGAACGCGCGAAGGAAGAGCTGCGCCAGGCCCCCCACGACGCCCGTCAACTCGCGCGCCTCGCGCTCTGGTCCGCGCGCCACATCGAGGATCGCGCAGCGACGCGCAAGTGCCTGCGCGTGCTCGTGCAGGCCTCGACCCTGGGCGGCTGCTTCTCCGAGGGCCTACGTGCCGTCGAGGAAGCGATCGCCCTTGCGCGCATCGAGGGCGACGACGCGGAAGCCGCCGAGCTCGAGGTCATGCGCGTGCAGCTCCTCGTCAATCTCGAGGAGTACACGGAGGCACGCGAGTCGGGCCGAAGCGTGCTGTGCGTCTTCGAGGCCCAGGGCAACACGCGCGGCATCATCCGCGCGCGCATGGCGCTCGCCGATCTCGCGTACCGCATCGAGCGACCGCGCGAGGCGCTGCGGCACTACGCCGCCGTCGTCGCCGCCATGCCCGAGGACGCGGCGAACCGACTCCGGGCGACGGTCGCCGTCAATCGCGCGAACGCCCTGCAGGCCTGCAACCGCTTCCGCGCCGCGGTGCGCTGGTTTCGCTACGCGCGCGAGCTGTTCGCCCTCGAGGGATGCACGCACACGGTGGCGCAGCTCGACTACAACCTCGCGTACTCCGAGTACCTGCGCGGCCAGTTCGACGACGCGCTACGCATGTACGCGCGCGTCGAGGCCCAGTTCAAGGAGCTGAAGGACGAGCGTCACCTCGGCCACTGCGACCTCGACCGCGCCGAGATCCACCTCGAGCTACATCTGCCGGCCGATGCCGAGGTCTTCGCCGAGCGCGCCATCCGTCGCTTCGCGCAGGTGGGCATGCAGAAGGAACAGGCCCAAGCGCGCTACTACCTCGGCCGCGCCGCCGAGATGCAGGCCCGCCACGCGGAGGCCGCCGAGCACTACCACCAAGCCCAGCAGCAGTTTGATGACCTAGGCCTGAAGCAGCCGCGGATCAGCTGCCTCGTCCAGCTGGCCTACGTCCACGCACACTTCGGTCAGCTGGAGGAGTCACGGCGCCTCGCCGACGTCGCGACCGAGCTCTACGGCGACGAGACGAACCCGCTGACCGCGGCGTCAGTGGACCTGCTGCGCGCGAACCTGGACCTGCTCGACAACAAGCCGAGCAGCGCCTTCTACACCGCGGACCAGGTGCTCATGCGCTGCCGCCGCATCCACGCCCCGTGGATCCACATCGAGGCGTGGCGCATCGTCGGGCGTGCGGCCAGCGAGCGTGGGCAGTCCGACCAGGCGATCCTTGCCTACAAGGCGGCCATCGAGCTGCTCGAGCGCTACCGCGGTGGCGTTCCCCCCGACGAGTACATGACGGCCTTCCTCGGTGGCCGCTCGCAGCTCTACGCGGACATCATCAACCTGCTCGTACAGCGCGGCGACATGGACCTCGCCTTCGAGTTCACCGAGCGCGCCAAGGCGCGCGCGTTGTTCGATCTCATTGCGGGTCGCGACCCGAGCGAGCCCACCCAGACGCCCACGCCGCGTCGCGTGCGCTACCTGCGCCAGGCCTTGAACGCCGTCTACCGCAACCTCTTCCGCGCGACGACGGGGCCGGCCGTCCCCGCGGGACGCAGCACGCCCCCCTACCACAGCCAGGCGGCCGAGCTCGAGGAAGAGATCGTGCGGCTCGCGCGCATGCAGCGCCACGAGCCGTGGGAGGACGCGGCGTTCGAGACAATGCGCGTGCTCGACCTGAAGACCGTCCAGGGACACCTCGAGCCCGGGACCACGCTCCTCGAGTACTTCCTCTCCGACGACCGCCTCTTCACGTTCGCCGTGACGAACGACTCGATCCACGTCGTCCGGCAGGAGCTGGGTGAGCGCGAGCTCGAGGAGCGGTTGCAGCGCTTCCGCTTCCACTTGGCCAAGCACGAACGGCCGAAGGTCGTGGCGCCGGAGCTCGTCCTGCGCGCGACGCGCGACAACCTCAAAAAGCTCGCAGGACGCCTGCTCGAGCCCATCGCCGAGCAGATCCAGGGCCGGCGCCTCGTCGTCGTGCCGCACGGCAAGCTGCACCAGCTGCCCTTCCACGCTTTGCCCTGGAAGAACGGCTGGCTCACGGACGCGTTCGAGGTCGTCTACGCGCCGAGCGCGGCGGTGTTCAGCCACTGCGCGACCCGTGTGCCTTCCGCCACGGGCCCGGCCTGTGTCTTCTCGCTGCCCGACGGCATCGCTCCGAACATCGAGCGCGAGGCGCAGCGCGTCTCGCTGCTCTTGGACACGCGCGACATCTACGAGGGTGAGCGCGCGACGCTCGACAACCTGCGCCGCGCGGCCTCCTCGGCGCGCATCCTGCACATCGCCTCGCACGGCGTCTTCAATCGGGCCAACCCGCAGCTCTCGGCGGTGCGGCTCGGCGACGGCTGGATCAGCCGCTACGACCTGCTCTCCGTCCGCGTACGCAGCGAACTCGTCGTGCTCGCCACGTGCGAGAGCGGCACGGCGGGCGTGGCCGACGGCAACGAGCTGATGGGGCTCTCGCGTGGGTTCCTCTGCGCCGGCGCGCGCGCCCTCTTGTGCAGCCAATGGCGCGTGCACGACTCGGTCACGACCGAGTTCATGACGTCGTTCTATCGCCACCTGCGCACGGCCGAGGACGCCGTGGCCGCGCACCGCGCCGCGATGGTCGACCTGCGCGAGCGCCACCCCCACCCCTACCACTGGGCGCCCTTCTTCTTCATGGGCTGCCCCGCGGAATCAACCACCGGCTTCCACAGGGAGGACGCCGGATCTGACAAGGAAGCCGGACTGGATTCAGGGAGCGGTCACCCGTCCGCTCGAAGGAGATAGAGATGCTCAAGGACCTGTTGCGCTTGCGGGGCTGGATGCTCCTGCTACTCGTAGCGGCGCTCACGCTGAACGCGAATGCGGTGAACGCCGTCGCAGAAGTGGACGAGGACGAGGACGAGACGGAGCTCGTCTGGGTCGCCACGCCCACGCCGAAGTCGGTCATCGGAACCGAGTCGACCGAGAAGAAGGGCGGCGGCCACCGGCTCAGCATCCCGGTCGTCGACACGGACTTCCTGGGCATGGCCGACTGGACGCGGACGCAGATCAACGCCGCGGCCGCGCACAGCCACGCTACGGGCGTCGGCATCAAGGTTGCGATCCTGGACGGTGGCTTCAACCTGGACCACCCGGACATCGAGCTGGCCATCACGGCCGGTGAGTTCGACGCGATCGACGACGACGGCATCGCCAGCGACTACGGCAACGGCGTCGACGACGACGGCGACGGCTACGTGGACAACGGTCTCGGCCACGGCACGTTCGTGGCGGGCATGGTGCTCATGGCGGCCCCGGACGCGACGATCATCCCGATCCGCATCCGCGACGACGAGGGCTGGGGCACGAACTTCGAGCTCATGCGCGGGCTCAAGTACGCGCTCTATGCCGGTGCCGACATCATCAACATCTCGGGCTGGATCGATCCCGAGGACGATCCGCAGATCGCCGAGATGATCGCCCTGATCCGCGCCGACCACGGGATTCCCGTGATCGTGTCCGCCGGCAACGACGGCGTGACCGGCCTCACCGGCCTCTCGGCGCATGCCGACGTCCTTCCCGTCGGTGCCGTGGACAAGAACGACGTCACGGTCGACTGGTCGAACTACACGACGAGCGCGACGATGGTCGTGGCACCGGGCAACGAGCTCTACGGCCCGCTGGGCTTCCCGCTCGACACGGACAGCGGCTACTGGAGCGGCACGTCGTTCTCGACGGGCCTCGTGAGCGGCGCCGCCGCGCTGGCGCTCGACGTGAACGGCGGCCTGAGTGTCAGCCAGCTCTTCAACGCGCTCGAGGACGGGACGGACTCCGTGAAGGACGAGAACGGGAACACCGTCTCGCGTCTGCGCCGAATCGACCTGAGCGAGGTCGTGGAAGAGGTCGACTAGAGACGGACCCGAGCTGGAGCAACGACGATGAGCACCCCGCGACTCACGACGTACACGGGTTCCTTGGCTCTGGCGGTCTGCGTCCTGATGCTGTCGGCCGGCGATGCGCTGGCCGGCAGCTGGGGCGACGCCTGGCGCGCTTGGAAGCAGACCGAGAGCAAGCTGCACAAGACGGCGCGCAAGGGCGACCCGATCGAGCAGGACAACAAGCGCTACAAGGGCACGGGCGACTACACCTGGGCCAAGAACAAGAAGAGCACCGTCGGGGGCATCGACCCCACGAACGTCCCGCTCGTCGACGGCGACTTCAGCCTTGCCCCCTACTGGCCGCGCGACCTGATCGAGGCCCCGGCGGCCAACAAGATCACCAAGGGCAAGGGGGCCGTGGTCGCCATCCTCGACGGCGGCTTCGACCTCGAGCATCCCGACATCGTCGACCGCTTGGCGCCGCGCAGCTACGACGCGGTGGACCAGGACTACGACGCCCACGACATGGGCAACTTCGTCGATGACGACGGCGACGGGATCGTCGACAACGGCGCCGGCCACGGCACGTTCGTCGCGAGCATGGTCCTGCTTGCAGCCCCGCGCGCGAAGATCCTCCCCGTTCGCGTGCGGGACGACGAGGGCTGGGGCACGAACGAAGAGCTGATCCGCGGGCTGCTCTTCGCCCGCGCCATGGGCGCGGACGTGATCAACCTCTCGCTCTCGGCGGCAAACGTCGACGACCAGGAGGTCCTCGATCTCATCGAGGAGCTCTGCATGGAAGACGACATCCCCGTCGTGGTCTCCGCCGGCAACGACGGTTGGGACATCGCTTGGAACGAGCTGGCGATCTCGAACCACACGCTGCCCGTGGGAGCCTCCGACAAGGACGACGTCTTGGCACCGTTCTCGAACTGGAGCTGGACGAACTCCATGGTCACCGCACCCGGCGTGGACGTGTACGGCGCCTACGGCCACGGGATGGTGCACGGCCACGCCCAGTGGAGCGGCTGCTCCTTCGCGACGGGCCTCGTGAGCGGCGGCGTCGCCCTGGTGCGCTGCGCGCACCCCCACCTCACGCCAATGGAGATCTACGCGCACCTGCGGCAGACGAGCGATGCCATCACCAGCGAGTGGGGCTGGGCATGGTCCGTCGCCTTCGGTCGCATCAACCTGCATCGCGCGGTCACCGAGGCGCCCTAGCGCGCACGGTCCACCGCAATGCCATATCCGGAGTGACACGATGAACGCACGACGCACCCCGATGTGGGGGCTCTACCTGGCCCTCCTCGTGAGCTTGGCGATCGTCGCCGCACCCGACGCCCAGGCATGGGGCTGGGATTGGGACTGGAGCTGGGCCGACAGCAAGGACGACTCGGGCTCGGACGACGACGCCAAGCAACAGGACGACGACCAGAAGAAGTACAGGGGCAAGAAGAAGGGCGGCGACGAGAAGTCGTCCAAGGAAGCGAAGCCGCACACGAGCGCACCGATCGACGCACCGGACGATCCCGTGCCCGCCCCGGAGACGGTCGCCGCGCGGACGACCTTCGATGCACCCGCGTCATCGTGGACGGGAGCGGATCCCTACACGTGGTGGGCGGCCGACGGCAAGTACGACGGCACACACGACACCTCGGACCGCTATTCGTGTCCGGGCACGTACACGTGGGCACCCCAGAGCACGCTAGGCGGCATCGATCCCACGAACGTGCCGCTGGTCGACGGCGACTTCAGCATCATCTCGGACCTTCCCCTCATCCAGATCCGGGCCCCCCTCGC
>JASJAY010000197.1 GCA_030066775.1 Planctomycetota bacterium | reverse complement strand
GACCCGAAGCACGCGGGCGTGGAGCCGGCGATCGGCATGACCTGGGACAACGAGCGCCTGGCCGCAGCCGCCCGCCCGATCGTCGCTTCGCTGAAGAAGGACTACGAGGTTCGCGCGGCGCCGGCCGCACGGCCGGGCAACACGTACATCTGCAACAACATCTCCTGTGTCGTGCTGCACGGTCTCAAGGGCCAGAAGGTGTCCCTGGCCGGCGGCGGGATCGAGCTCGAGACGAAGGGCCTCGCCAAGACCGCGGCCGGCTTCTTCCACTATCCCGCCCGCGCCACGAACGAGCCGGGCGAGGTGCAGACCTGGGCGCGGATGCTCGCGACCGTGGTCAAGACGCACTTCGCGTCACTCGGTTCAGAGAAGGCGGCCGCGGCCGCCGCGGGGGCCGGCACGCGCTAGCTCGCGACGCTCAGTTGCCGAACGTGCGCCAGACGTTGCCGTCGCGGGCCGGCTGTCCGGGTGCCGACGTCCCGAGAATGCTGTTCACGGCACCGCCGGCGGCGAGCGCCGCACCCGGCGGGATCGGTGCACCGGCGCCGACGTAGGCCGCCGACTCGGTGAAGAGGATCTCGCCGCTCTGGTTGGTGAAGAACGTGCGTCGCCCGGTCGCGCCGCCCTGCACCGGCCACGCGTAGACGCACCACACGCTCTCGGCCATGTTCGCATCGACGGCCGCCGCGGCTCCGCCACCGGGCAGCTCGAGCACGCCGTTGCCGGCCGCGTCCGGCAGGTACAGCCGGAAGTAGTAGCCGCCCTTGACGAACTCGCCGAGCGGGGAGATGGCGCGGAACGCCGGGCTCACGAGCGTCGGCTCGAGGACGCGCGTGCCGCCGTTGGTAGCGCGCACGGCGACGCCGCCCGAGAGCTCGCCGACCGAGCCGTGCTCCCCCGTTCCGTTCCCGTTCACGTCGGCGATCCCCGAGGTCGTGAACTGCACCTGGGCCTGCCCGATGAGCCGCAGCGTCGCCATGGCGGCCTTCTCATTGGCGCTGATCTTCGAGCTGAGCAGGAACGGCAGCGCGATGGTGGTCAGGACGGCGACGATGGCCAGCACGATCAGCAGCTCGACGAGCGAGAAGCCGCGCTGACGCAGGGTGGCAGGGGACCCCCTCATGCAGCCGCTATCGGCAGCCCCGAAGCGTGGCCTTGAGGCTTGTTCTCAAGCCCATGGCATCAACTGGACGATGAGAAACAGTCTCCGTCTGCAGACGGAAGGGGCCCCCATGAGCGACTCAGGCAAGACCGGCAGCCGACCGAAGCGCATCCGGTTCCTCCTGGATCGCCGCAGCCAGCTCACCATCGCCTGGCAGGTCGTGGGCGTCCTCGCGGGCGTCGGGCTCCTGTACGCCGTGGCCGTGTACTTCCTGGTCGGCTCCGACATCGTGCGCGAGGGCAGCCTGGGCGACATGCGCATCCTGCTCCTCTGCGTGCACGCGCTCTACTTCCTGCTCGGTGGAGCCATCCTGCTCGTGGTGACGCTGCTCATCACGCATCGATTCGTCGGGCCGGCCTACGTCATGAAGAACGCGATCGCCGAGATGCGACGCGGACGCTACGACGCCCGCCTGTCCACGCGCACCCGCGACTTCCACAAGGACCTGAGCGAGGAGCTGCGCCTGCTCCAGAGTGAGCTCGAAGCCGGCGCCGTGCGGCGGGCCGACCTGCTTGCGCGGCTCGCGCAGTGCCTCGACGAAGGGCGCATCGAAGCCGCCGGCGAGCTGATCGCGCAGCTCACGAGCGAAGTGGCGCCCGCCGAGACGTCGCCGCGCGCCGCGGCATCCCTGCCCTCGACCTAGCCGCAACGCGCAGGTCGAGCGCGCACCGGGCGACCGCTCGCAATTCGACCTCGGCATCGCCTATCGTCGCGCGCGTGTCGCGTGACCCGATCCGCATCAACTACGCCTCCCGCCTCCAGGTCTACTTCGGCGTGGGCTTCTTCGTGCTGGCGGGCGCGTGTCTGCTCGGCACGCTGCTCGGCCCCACCCTGGTCGGCATCACGAACCCAGGCGCGAACACGGCGTTCCGGATCACGACGGCGATCTGCGCGCTGATCTTCCTGATCCCCGGTCTGATCTTCGCGTTCCTCGACCGCGAGGTGGTCGTGGACCGGGAGCGCGGTCTGCTCGCGTTGGGATGGCGCTGGCTGGGCTGGAAGCGCATGACCGTCTACCCGATCGAAGCCGACGCCCACGTCGAGCTGAGCACGCGCACGATCCCCACCGGACGCCATCAGCAGACGGTCTACCCCGTGTCCTACGTCCACGCCGAAGGCGGCACCGAGGTCACGAGCCTCAGCGTCTACCGGCTCTCGCGCGAGCGGGCGGAGGCGCTGGCACGCGCCCTGGGACTTCCGCTGACCGATCGCACGGGCGGACAGACCACGCGTCGCGCCGCGGACGCCCTCGACCGCAGCGCGGCCGACCCGACGACGCTCGCCGAAGGCGTGCGCTGGCGGGGGCTGCCCAAGGGCGCCCGCTTCCGGGCCCGCTTCGAGGACGACGCGCTCGAGGTGACCATCCCGCCGCCCGGCTTCGACGGCGCGGCCGTGTTCGGCCTGGGCCTGCTCGGCTTCGGCGGCTACCTCAGCTGGATGTTCGTGACGGTCACGATCACGAAGCTCGAGGGCGTCGGCGGCGTGCTGCTCGGCATCGTGATCGCGGGCATGGTCCTGCTCTTCGTGCTCGGCGGCGCGTACATCCTGGCGGAGCGTGTGATCCAGACCACGCGCGTCCGCGTGACGCCGCGGGGCCTCGCCCGGCTCCGGGGCAGCGGACGGCCCAAGGGTCGGCCGGAGGCGGCGGAGGCCATCGAGGAGGTCGTCCTGGCAGAGGACGCCACGGGGGTGATCGTGCGCACGGACCACGGCGACATCACGGTGGCCCACTCCGTCACGCGGGCCGAGGCGGAGTGGATCCGGGACGCTGTCCACCTCACCTTGGCGGGAAGACCGCCCCGTCCCCCATCCACCGCGTAGGATCGCGCCGCGGTATCCTCCGCAACACGAGCCCACCCCCTAGGGAGCCGACGCGTGGAAGCCTGGCGAGACATGAAGCACTGGGTGCAGGTGCAGTACCGGATGTCCGAAGCCGAGGTGCTCGAGCTCCTCGGCCACCCGCACCGTGCGGAGGAGAGCGGGTACGAGCGCCGGACGTACTGGTACGGCCAGCCCCAGACCGCCGACCCCACCGAGCTCCGCAAGATCTGCGGACGCGTGCAGTTCGTACGCGACGGTCCCCGAGACGCCTATCGCGTACGCGAGTGGGAGACGCCGAAGTTCGCCCTGCTCCCGGACGACGAGGCGACGTAGCCCGCGCCGCTGGAGCCCGCTCCATGCCCCGCATTCCCCTGGTCCCGGACGACGCCATCGGCGACGACGTTGCGCCGATCTTCCAGCGCGTCCGGGAGGCGTACGGCCAGGTGCCCAACCTGATCCGCACCCTCGCGCACCAGCCCGCGGCAACCGGTCCGCTGATGGACCTCTTCGCGACGCTCTACGAGGACTCCCCGCTCGACAAACGGTTGATCGAGCTCGGCATCATCGTCGTGTCCTTCCGGCAGCAGAGCGAGTACTGCCTCACGTTGCACAAGGCCTTCGCCTTGGATCACGGCGCCACGACCGAGGAGATCCAGCGGTTGCGCGACGACACGGGCTTCGACGCCTTCGCGCCCGACGAGCAGGCGGTGCTGCGCTTCGCCGCCGCGTTCGCGGACGACCCCCTGACCATCGACGACGCGCTGTACGCCGGCCTGCGCGAGCACTTCGACGACGCCTCGATCGTCAGCCTGAGCTTCCTCTTGGGGCTCGGCCTCATGTTCGGCCAGATCGCGAACGCCCTGCGCATCCCCCCGGATGCAGTCGTGCTACCCCCGAAGTAGGACGGGACCGAACGAGGCCGTCTGGGTCAGATGAACTCTTCGGTGATGTGCGCGAGCATCGGCCGCGCCATCCGCTTGTAGTCGTCGTAGCGGATGCGGATCGCCTCTTCGTGGGTCCCCGCGTTGAACGTGATGAACTCGTTCTCCGACAGCGCCGGGTCCACCAGGACGGGCAGGCCGTAGAGGTTGCCGAGAGCCGGCTCCGCACCGACCTCGCAGTCGGGGAAGAGCTCCGCCATCCGCTCCTCGTCGGCAAGCACCGCCTCGGTGGCGCCGAGCGCATCGGCGGCCTTGTCGAGGTCGACGTGCTCGGGCGCCGGGATGACGGCCAACGCGGACCGCTCCCCGGTCGTGAGGACGACGCTCTTGGCGAAGGCAGCGCCCGGTGTGTGCGTGTCGTGCGCGGTCTCTTGGGCAATGAAGTCGCGCTTGTGGTGGAGCACTTCGTACTGGATCTCGCTCTCTTCGAGCGCTCGGAACAGACGTTCGCAGGACATGGATTCACCCTCTCAAGGACGCTCCCCCTCCCATCAAAGCGCGTGCCTTCGTCGATCGGGGGAAAGCGGGGGGCTTGCGTCGCGGATCTGGGGGCTGACCCCCGCCGAGTGGGGACCCGCGCGCAGCGACCGTCCGGGGTGCCCAACGACCCGGCTAGGCATCCCGTCGCCGGGTACGGTTGCGCACCCGGGACGAGAGAGACGGACCAGAGCGCGCGCGAGCGCGCGACGCGAAGCGGAGGCGGGGGAGGGGCCCCGCGGGACTTGTTCCGTGGGGAGGGGGTCTGCTTCAGACCCCCGTAGCCGAATACGAGGTGAGATGAGCGATCCGGTGACGATTGACGGGAGTCGCGGTGAAGGCGGCGGGCAGGTGCTGCGCACCGCGCTCGCGCTCTCGCTCGCCACGGGCCGCCCGCTGCGCCTCTTCGACATCCGGGCCGGACGAGCGAAGCCCGGGCTGCGCCGTCAGCACGTCACCGCCGTCGAGGCGGCCCGCGACGTCGGCGGCGCGCACGTCGAGGGCGCGGAGATCGGATCGCGCACGCTCTCGTTCGAGCCCGCGGGCTGTTTCCCCGGCACCTTTCGCCTGCACGTGGGGACGGCGGGCAGCGCGTGCCTCGTGATCCAGACCGTGCTGCCGGTGCTGCTCTTCGCCGGCGCCCCCTCACGCCTGATCGTGACGGGCGGCACGCACACGCACTTCGCCCCCCCGTTCGAGTACCTGAGCGAGGTCTACCTGCCGCTCTTGCGCCGCCTCGGCGCGGACGTGTCGGCGACACTCGAGCAGGCCGGGTTCTTCCCCGCCGGCGGCGGACGCATCCGGGTGGACATCGGGGCGGCCGATGCACCGCGCCCGTTCGAGCTGCTCGAGCGCGGCCGTCACGGGACCACCGACGTCCGCGCGCTGCTGGCGAACCTGCCCCGGCACATCGCCGAGCGGGAGCTGGCCGTGGCGAAGCAGAAGCTCGCCTTGCGCGACCGCGAGCTCAGGGTCGTCCCCCACGATGACGCGATCGGTCCCGGCAACGCGCTCCTGGTCCGCATGGAGCATGAGCACGTGACCGAGCTCTTCACCGCCTACGGCAAGCGCGGCGTCTCGGCCGAGCGCGTCGCCGCAGCCGCATGCCGCGAGGCGAAGGCCTGGGCGGCGCTCGACGCCCCCGTGGGCCCCCACCTGGCGGATCAGCTGATGCTCCCCCTCGCCCTGGGCGCGGGCGGCGTCTACCGCACGGGGGCGCTGACGCCCCACGCGGAGACGAACCTCGGCGTGATCGGCGAGTTCCTGGACCGCCGCCTCGAGGCGGAGCCCCTGGGCGACGGCCGGGTGGACGTGCGAATCGGCCTTGAGGCGGACGGCGACGCCGGTCGATAGGGAGTCCGTGCAAGCCGAGCCGCAGCCGCCGATGGCCGAGCCGAGGAAGCTGACCAAGCGCGACCTCGCGCTGGCGGTGCCGCCGCACATGCGCGATCTCCCCGCCCACGTGATCGAGGCGGAGATGGCGCGCCGACGCCAGATGCTCGAGCGCTTCGACGTGCTCAACCCCCGCTTCCGACGGCGGCTGAAGCTCTACGTGATCGGCGCGGTGATCTTCCTGCCTCTCTTCAGCTGGTTCGTGACGCCCGTGGGGTTCAAGCGGCTGTGGCTTCAGATCCCGCTGGCTGCCCTGTTCGGCGGGGCCCTTGCGGCAACGCGCGCCAGCGGGCTCTACTCCGTCGCACTCTGCATCCTGTACGGCGCGATCCACTTCTTCGTCGTCGGGGGGATCAAGTTCAGCTTCTACAGTCCCGGCCTGTTCATCATGATGGCCATGACGCTGCTGTTCTGGACCACCCTGGGCTGGGCCCTCGGAACGGGCGAAGACCTCAAGCGCTACGACGGCGACTAGCCGCAGGGCGAACTTCCCGCATTGAGCCACAACGCCGAATCTGCGTTGTAGGGATCCGCCAATTGCATGGCTAGCATGCGCCTCTTGGAGGACCCGATGACGAAACGACGACTGTGGATCATGGCTGTCGTGCTCGGATTCGCGGCCGGCCTCGCCTCCTGTGGTGGCGGTGGCGGCGGCGGAGGCGCTACGCCTCCGCCCGGGCAGAGCTCCGACTGGGGCTCGCTCGTGTGGGGTCAGGGTACGTGGTCAGACTGAGGAAGGACGAAGACATGGATCGCAAGGCAGCACTTCGGAGCGTGTTCCGCACGCCCATCTCCCCCATCATCACGATCGCCCTCTTGGTGACGCTGTTCATGTCGGCGGCCGACGGCGGCTCGGTTTCCGGCCTGACCACGTTCACGAACGGCACGACGGCGAACGCCGACGAGGTGAACGCCAACTTCCAGACGATCGCGGCGGCGGTGAACGACAACGACACGCGCATCACCGCCCTCGAGGGGACCGGCCTTCCGGGCCAGATCATCTCGAGCCGCGGCCTCACCCCGCCCCAGGGTGGCAGCGTCTTCGGCATCTACGCGCAGGCGGGCTCGCTCAACACCGCGGAGATCCTGATTCCGCGCGCCGGCACGCTCGAGCTGTTCTCCGCCCGCCCGGCGGCGATGCTCGCGGCCAACGCGACGGTCGAGGTCCGGATGCTCGTGAACGGGATCCAGCAGGGCCTTCTGCTGAACTTCGCCGACTCGGACGGCACGACCACGAAGTCCGACATGACCAACGTGATCAACGTGAACGCGGGCGATCTCCTCACGTTCTCGTTCACCGAGACGGGGAACACGGCCGCCCCCGGCACGAGCCTGCACGCCTCGGTGATCTTCAAGTAAGACCGAAGCGCACATCGGAATCGACGATCGATCGAAGATGAGCGCCGTTTTCACGGCGGCGCTCATCGACTGACGTTTGCAGCCAGGTACACAACCCCACCCTGGTGCACCAGGGGCTTCGCCTTGCTCACGGAGGAGCCCCCATGTCGATTCCGAGACTCCGATCCCACTGCATCTTCGGCCTGCGCGCACTCGCGTTCCTGGCCCTCGTGCCGCTCGCCACGGCCTGCGGCGGCGGCGGCGGCAGCACCCCCGCCGCTGACGACGGGACGACGCCGCCGGGTGACACCACCGACCTCGTCGACGTCAGCCCGCTGAGCGTGGACGCCGCGGTCAACACCACGTGCACGATCGCGGGCGGCACGTTCGAAGCCCCCGTCACGTGCACCATGCTCGATGCGTCAGGCGCGCCCATCGGCCCCGCCCGCGCAGGCACCGTCTCGCCGGACGGCCGCGTCGTCGAGATGGAGACGCCGATCCTGCCCGACCTCGCGAGCGACGTGGACGTCGTGCTCGAGGTGCGCGACGGCGCCGGGCGG
>JASJAY010000058.1 GCA_030066775.1 Planctomycetota bacterium | reverse complement strand
CGGTGCGTGTGCCCTATGGCCAGAGCCCGAAATGCGAGGTCGCAACGCCGTGCGAGGCGTGCAGGCGGGCACGCGGATGCCCATGTAGGTGGTCAGGAGCCCGGTCTCGATGTGCGCAAGGGCTGAGATGGGGGTGCGAGCTCTATAGAACGGCGGTGCGGATTGAAGTGCCTATCCGTTTCTTCGATCGGCTTCCAGACGACGTCAAGACGCCGGGGGTCGCGCGTGGTGTCAGAGTCTCCGAGTTGCATGTTCATACATTCACACCGGAGAATCCTCGTGTGCCCGTGGTGGACCAATTTAGAGTCGGAGATGATGGGTGGCCCGGGCGTCACGTTGTGCGTCCGCCCCAACACTAGCAGGGTGTTCCATGAGTCTGTTCGAGACCGGTGTTGTCGACCTCATCACGACGGACAAGCGCCTTGGGCGCGCACAGCTCGACATCATCTACCCGCAGTCCTGGGGCGATCAAAGCCGCTTCATTGAGTCCCTGGGGCCAAAGCTCAATACATATGTCCAGTTTATTAAGTCCGGGGAAATGGAGCGCCGATACCCCGCTACGGCAGGCCTGGATATTGTCATCACAATCGTTTGTCCCGAACGACCACCTGAGTGGGCTCTGAACCTCCTGTCGGTCGCTGGCGGGAAACTCAAACGACACGGGATCGATCTACGCGTGAGGATCGAGGCGTGACAGCTGGCGCCAAGCGTGTTGTGAGATTGCGATGAACGGGCCTCGCATGCGAGGCCACCGCAGAGCCGTCTTGAAGTACTTTCAGGACCGATTGCGGTCCCGTGAGTTTGACGTCAGGCGGGATGATGAGATCGTGATCGGAGAGAGGCAGCGAACGGAGCGTCTCGTGGAACGCGTAGAGTTCCAGATGTGGCCGCGTCAATCCTCGCACCTCCACCTGACAGGCAAGATCGCAGTACATGCGCGACGTCTACACGAATTCCTGCGAGCTCACTCAAGAGGGAAGGAGTTCGTTTCTCCTCGCCTAGTGCTAGTCCTCGATTTGTTTGCACTCGGCTTGGATCCGCCCGAGTACAGGCCCGGAACAGCGGGATGGTGGGCATGTCCGGCGGACACAACCTATCGAGGTCCTCTGGAGCACGCTTGGACCGTGTTCGTAGAGCGAGGCGAACCACTTCTGGCTCACCTCTTGACAGAAGAGGATGTAGTAGACTGCATACTTGAACACCGTCTCCGAAGAAGCGTATATGAGGTCATTGCGCTGCTCGTACTTGGTCGGGCGTGCGAGAGCCATCGCTCAAGCCGTGCGTGAGGACGGACTTGGCGCGGACCTGTCGTTTCTGCGTCGCCCCAGGACAGACTCTACTCCGTGGGCTGAAGAACTCGTGGCGCTGGCGGCGGGCAGTCCCACATAGGGTAGCGGTCCACGACCTCAATCGGCGTCGGGTTCGCATTAGCGCCGCAACTGCGACGTGTTGATCAACGATGCGCAACGCCGCGCACGCGCTGTTAGCCATGGAGCGTGCGATACAAGGGGAGCGAGTTACCCGAGCTGAGTGTCTGGACATTCTGACCATTCTGTTCGAGAACTCGTCACGCATGCACAGGCGGCGGCGTGCCAGCCAGGCTGGGCCCGAGCGGCGCTCGTTTCGGCGCTTCCTCGGCTTGGACACGTTGGTCCTGTCGCGAGTCGGTCAATCGTGCTCTTCCGAGGTTCCGGCTTCGGCCCTCGCTACGCGCAGACGGAGCACTCCTGCACGCGGTTCCTCGTCATCCGTTCCTGTCGTGCGCTCGCTCGGGCGGAAGCAAGCTGATCTGGGACTCCGTCGCCACCGCCGAAGTACATCTCGTCCGGCGTCCGGCCCTTGAAGGCGGAGTGGGGGATCCTCGCGTTGTGCTCCTCGACGTAGAACGCAACGAGCCCGCGCACCTTGGACACCGAGTCGAGCTGGTGGAGGAAGAGCCAGTTGTGCTTGACCGAGCGCCACCATGCCTCGATCAGGGAGTTCGAGAAGGCGATGTCCACCATCGCGAGCACGCGCTCGAGCAGACCGGAGTCGATGAGTTCGTCTACGGCGGCGTTGCGGTTCTCGATGCCACCGTCTGCGATCAGCGTCGGGCGGAGCTCGCGGTCCAGTCCGGCGCCGGCCTCCACCAGCACCTCGACGGAGTTGCCGGCTTGCATTCGGTCGTGCACGCGCCAGGCGAGGATACGGCGCGAGAAGTTGTCGATGACGGCGTGGAGATAGGCGCGCGTTCCGTCCAGCAGGCGAATGATCGTCGTGTCGATGTGCCACAGCTCGTTGGGCTTGGTGGCACGAATGCCCTGCTTGGGTCCTGAGGGATGAACGCGGAGACGGGGCCGACGCCAGCCGCGCTCCCGAACGAGGCGATACCAGGTCGAGGCCGACGCGAACACCCTGCCGATGCGCTGGGCGAGCATCGCCAGCCTGCCGGTCGGGACGTGGCGGTATTCGGGCGCCGTGACCATGGCGCCGATCGTGGAGATCTCATCCGCGGTGAGCCGATGCGGCGAGGTCGTAGGGCACGAGGACACATCGTCGAGCGCGCACCCCTTGGCAGCACGGCGCCACGCCGCGAGCCGAGACGGCGACAACCCGATGGCGCGCAGGATGCGCCGCAGTCCGAGGACGCCGCGAGCCCGCTCCAGCGCACGGAGCAATCGCCCTTTGTCGCGGCCGTTCGGGACACGCAGACGGGTCAGATCGGGCTGCAGGATCCGAAGCACCGCGATGGCGATTCCGAGCATGGCCCGGAGCCGCCGGACCCGCATCTCGAGCCTTGCGACGCGGACCCGGAGATCGGCCGCCGACTCATCGAGATGAGTGGTCGTGACGACATCGCGCCGGGAACCACGGATCCAACCTGATGCTGTGGAGCGGGGGACGCCGATGCGAGTGGCGTGCTCCACATCGCCCGTGTTGCGGACGAGCTCGACGAGCCGATGGTCATAGCGTCGCTGCGTGCGTGTTGCGGGCATCGAAGCATGGTCTGCGCAACGCCATCGAGCTGAAGTGACGTGCAGCGCGATCCGCTATCCTCGGACTGACGAGAAGTCGAACAGGATGTGCAGAATGTCGTGGCGCGTAGCTCAGCTCTATAGAACGGCGGTGCGGATTGAAGTGCCTATCCGTCAACCTCTGCCCGAGCTGCCAGATGAAGCGGGCGCTGCTGCTCGCGCTCCGACTCGTAGGCGACCTACTGCTGCCGGCGCCCCACGCCCAGCAGGCGGCGATCCCGCTCGAAGAGGGCCCGCAGCGACGTCACCTACTCGCGCCGAGAGGCACCTCCACGATTTGGTGGCCAGCGTCGGCGGCCCGGACGCGAATCGTCGCTCGGGCTCTGTATGCAGGCGATCGCGCCGAACGGTCTTCTGAGTAGAACACGAAGTACTCACCCTCCGGCACGTCATTGAACCGAGCCAGCCCCGTCCGCCGATCGACGAGCGCAACATGCTGTGGCCTCACTCTGCCGCCCTCCGATTCGGCTAGAAGATCCTCTCTGCTGATAATCACGTAGCCCTCTGGCCTGTAGACTCCCGATAGGACGGGCCGAATTGTGACAGAGTCGAATCGGATGTCGCCCGCCTGGAGTGCGACTCCAGCTCCTCCAACCTCCGCATCAACCAGATCACTTAACGCCGCACGGCTTGTCCGGAGCGAAACAGATACTCGCGTCCCGCGGGGCCACGGGACGGCGACAGCCCATGATGCTGTATTAAGCCGAATGGTGAGAGGGCGCGACTTTCGCTTCCTGTTGAACCGCAACGGCCGAGACGACCCCGGCGTGTCGCGCCCGATGTCCGATCTTGGAAACTCACTCGAAACGCGCAGATAGCGCCCCTTCATCGACTGCTGACGCAGTGACTCCCCAAGTCGGCCTCGCAATACTCCGTAGCCAGCGAGTTCAATCTGCAGGTCCCCTGAGGTGCCTACGGGGAGTTGCACCGCACGCGCTATGACCTGCTGACCCAGAATTGCGTCGTACACCCCAGCGGGCGCCGCGTACTCCGCAGATCCATTCTCGTCTGTGCGCAGCGCGATCGACCAGTGATCAGGCGAGCGCCGCCGGAGCCTGATTCGGAGGAGGGGAAGAGGCTCGCCCGACTCTGCGCTTCGGACTTCAATCGCTCCCGATGAAAGTTGTCCGAGATTGACTCTCAGCTCCCCTTCGCGGACCGCTTCGCTCCAGCTGCCGAACTCCAAGCTGAGTGGCGGAGCTTCGGCTGTGGCGACGGAAACACGCACGGGACCATCCGCCGCCCCCCCGGGGAAGCTCAGCTCGGCGGAACGAGAACCGTCTTGGATCTTCCGCCTGGCCGTCGATCCGAACGCGCTGACGACTACAGACGACGCCTCAAATGCGGTCTTTCCGGCGCTTCCCCCCTCTAGAACAAGCGTGCACTGCCTCAGTGAGGACGGGACATCAAGTGAGACTGACCTGCCTTTGGCTGGAACGAAGACGTGCACACCGGGCGCGTGACCGCCGCCCAAGTACGCACGGACGCTGCAGGGGCCCCTAGGAACGTCAAACTCGCACACGCCGCGGCTGTTTGTCTGCGCGAACTTGGACGAAGGCAGGCCGACCGTGAATGACGACGAGACGCCGATGCGTACACCTGCGACGGGCAACTCGGAATCACCAGAGACGACGGAGCAGGTGAGTCGAGCCAGTGGATGGAGAGAAACGATGAGGTCTAGGTGTTCGCTCACACCTCCTGTGTTGAGCACGAACTCTCGGCTTTGAAGCCCCGGAGCGGTTGCGATCAGTCCCAGGGAGCTAGGGGGCCGGCCAGCGATCTCGATTCGCCAGTGCCCGTCCGCCGCTGAGGTAGCCCACCCAAGCACGGCTCTTTCAGAATCGGATTCAAGTGCCTCAGCAGAGCCGGCGGTAACCCGCGCTCCCCTAACCGCAGCACCCGCAGTGTCGAGAACGCGCCCGGATAGCACCGTGGTGTAAGCAGAGTCCGACTGCGCCGCTGGACCGGCTGATATGGGGGGGGCAGACGAAGGTAGCGGCACACCCTCCTCGTGCCGCCCTTCCAAACCGGCCCCACCTGCTGTCGTGTCATCAACACGAGCAGCTCGGTGACTCTCCTCATGCTTCTCCGCGGCAAGCACATAGGCAAGCGCCGCCAGGGCAAGCAGCAAGGCGCACGTCAGAAGGACCGGCAGCTTCTTACGGCTGGGCATCCTGTCCGTGCCTTATGAACCGGTGAGTACACATACTGGGGCCGACGCTATTCCGACTCCTGGAGTAGGACGAATACACCGATCACACTCTCGCCATGCGTCGTAATCATCGACCACTCGTTCGCGTCATGTGTCAAACCGTAGTCGATGATCGTCCGGACGTTTGCACTCACCTGCACGTGACCGCCTTCCGCAACGTTTATCGCCTGAGACAACCACGCCCCGACGGGATCTTCACCACTTCCGTTCTCCCCGCCGATCTCTAGCTCATGGTTTGTATTCAGGGTGGCAACGTTGTTTGTGTTTTGCCCGAGCCAAGTGTCTTCAATCTCGACTCCATCAACTACCAGCTCGACGTTGTCGATCCGAGTGACGTACATTACGCTGAAGTGCACCGGCCCTTGAGGCACCGCAACGGCATACCACTCTTGGAAGTACGCAATGCCCGCGTCGAAGGTACGGGCACCCTCGTTGTCTAGGAAGTCACTCCAACCCGCGAGCACGAAGTTCGACTGATCATGCTCCCAGGTGTCTACTGCAACTGGTCCGATGCTGGAGTAGCAGGCGTGCGCGCATCCGTACTCACCGTACACCGACCCTTCTAGGTCGTCGGACCAAATGTAGCCGTTGGCGCCCGTAAGGTCTCCTGTGAGATCGAAGGCCACAGCGGTGCTGGCGTGCGGACCCCAGGTCCACGCCTCTGCGGTCAACCCCGCAGCGAGTCCGAATGCGCACACACACGCCACGAGCGCCAATCGCTTCCTCATTCCTAATCCCCTAGCGGAATTGTGGGGCCCCATCTCAGATTAGCAGGCTAGTTCATCGCATTTCCTCGTCAAGCGCCATCCGGTGATGAGAAGGGCCCATGGTGCACCCCATCGTCGGCGCGGGGAGGTGGCCATCGGATCCAAACAGTTTCGCTGTCCTGCGCATGGCAGTTTGAGTTGATCTGCGCGCAGACTTGACGATTTCGGCTTCTGGGATGAGCGACCGTGGCTCTCGAGCACGATCCTAGTCTCGTGAACTGGAATCCCCACATCCACGCGGTGGCCCTGTGCGGGGTCGTGCTGCCGGGCGGGCAGGTGCTGGAGTAACGCATCGACGCCCGACGCGTCCACGACCGCTTCCGCGAACGCCTCCTGCGCGCGCTGGTCGACGCCGAACGACTTTCACCAGAGTTCGCGCAGGTGATTGTCGAATGGCGCCATCCCCGCACAGGCTTCTCCGCGTTCGTGGGGAGGTGATGCCGCCGACGGCATCGGACGCGCAGGCCGCGCTCAAGCGCCTCTCGTGCTACCTGGCGCGCCCGACCGTCGCCTTCCGCCGCGTCGAGAAGACTGCGGACGGCAGGTACCGCATCCTGGCCTCGAGCACCGGACGCCCGCCGGCCGAGCTCGATCCCGAGGAGACGATCCACCAGCTGCTGCTGCACGTGCCGGAGCGAGGTCAGCACCCGGTGCGCTGCTACGGCGCGTACTCGAATCGACTTCGCCGCGCGTACCGCGAGCCCGTGCCGGACGCCGAGTGCGAGAGCGAGGCGGCCGTCGTGACGAAGGCAGAGCGGGGGGTGGACCGCGCTGACCCAGTGGCCGTGGCACAGCTGGCCAGGTGGGCGCGGCTGCTGGCGCGCGTCTTCGAGGTGAACCCGCTCCTGTGTCCACAGTGCGGACACGAGATGCGGGTCGTCGGGTTCGTCACGCAGCCGGCGGTGGTCGACCAGATCCTGGCGCATCGCGAGACGAAGCAGCTCACGAGTCCGTTCGAGCCGCGCGCGCCACCGGCGGCGTGAAGAGGGTCGTCGGAACCTGCAGGTGGGGGAGCTGAAGCGCGTGCGAGGAGCGACGTGGATGGTCGCGGTGCGTGTGCCCTATGGCCAGAGCCCGAAATGCGAGGTCGCAACGCCGTGCGAGGCGTGCAGGCGGGCACGCGGATGCCCATGTAGGTGGTCAGGAACTCGGTCTCGATGTGCGCAAATGCTGAGATGGGGGTGCGAGCTCTATAGAACGGCGGCGCGGATTGAAGTGCCTATCCGTCGACGTTGACCACGCGGCGTGGATCGCGAATCACACCGCACGACCATGGGGCGCATGCGGCCCGACACCGTTCGAGCGCTTCACGCAGCGCGTGCCGATCCAGGCTTCAGAGCGAGCCGCGTTCCACAAAACTCGCGAGGCGCTTCAAGGTGCGGCACTAAAGAAATTCGCGCAGGAAACCTGTAGGATGCCGAGCCCTCGTGAAGAGCGCTCCATGAGACGAAAGGCGATCACTGCAGCTCTATGTGAACTTGGGTGTCTGAAGATCCGGAGAGGACGGATATCGACACCCATTTCCGCCTAGAGGGCGGACGCCATTACGCGAGGAGCACATCTGGCACGTGATGACCTTCGGCCCGGCTCCGGCGCTTTCTCGTTGACGAGCCCGCCGACGCGCCTACGTTCTTTTCCCCGCCCAATAGAGAATGAGGGGGTGAAAGTATGATCCGCGTTCGTCGTGAGTCGGCCGCTTCTGTCGCACTGGCACTGATTGCCCTCTTCGTCATGCAGCCCGCCGCTGCCGAGGACCTGTGCGCGGCCAAGAAGCTCTCGTCCGATAAGTCGGACATCCTGACGGCCAACGTCAATACGCTGTACGACCTTCTGATCGACCAGGCGGTTGAGTTGGCCGGCGAGGCTATTCCTGATGCCTCAGGGACGAATGAGGACAAGGAGAAGTGGCGGCGCGCTCAGTCTGCATTGCGGCTACTCAATGGCCTCGACTGCCTACTTGAGAAGATCAAGAACAAGCAGGTCGTGGAGATTGCTGAGGGCTCTTCTCAGGCCGGTGCAGTCTTGAAAAAGTCCAAGACGCCCCCCGATGGCTGCGCTCCTGATTCGTGCATTGGCTTTCAGTTGGAGTACGTGTGCCCGCCGATTGCGTCCAATCGAATCAGATCTTATCTGGTGCCGCTTCACGAGTCAGTCCACTTCGGCCAGCCGAAGACACCGGGCACAGGCTACAAGAGCTTCATCAACTGTGACGACATGCTGAAGTCGTTTCTTGCAGCGTACAACGAGGTCGAGGCCGTCACTGCCGAGATGTCGCTTCTTTGTGACGTAGTCAAGCATGAGTACGCAACGAAGGAAAATCCTCCAGCTTGGACCGATGATGACGAGATCGCGCTAGACGAGCTTCTGGAGATTGCCTGTGACTACGCTAAGGCCAACTTGGCGATCATGGCCTCTGCAATTATCTACGGAAACGCGGTCAACGCAGATCCGCGTCCAGATTGGGCCGCGTCGGAAGACCCATGCTCACCGAAGGTCATGAAGTTGATGGAGGGCATCAAGGCGGCTTGCGAGAAGAAATTCGACGATGCAAAGACACCCGCACTTGAATGGGCGGCCGAGTGGATTGATGCCCGCTAGATGAGCCAAGAGGAGATCGCTCCGATGTATGAATTCCCGTCCCGCGGGCGACTGATCATTATTCTGTTCACGCTCGCAGCGATCGTTGTTGGCTGCGGCGGAGATCAGTCAACCGATCAAGCAACCTCCGGTGAACCAAGTCTCCAGCCCCTAACTTGGACTCCGCTGGCTGGGAACTTGACAGCCCTACCGGCTGAAGGCGATGCATCCTATCTTTCCGACAAGGCGATGGCTCGTTGGTCGACTTGGAGGACCAACAGCGTCCGTTACTCAATGAACGGATCGAATGCGATTTCTGTGCGGGACTACAGTGTGAGCCCTCGGCTCAAATATCAGTTGCCCGCGGGGTTTGAGAATCTTTCTGATATTGAGGTGGGCACGACAGTCGCTGGTACTCCGTTCTTGATCGCCGTCGGGTCAGATGGAGCTTCGCCCGCGAATCCCACGGGTGAGATGCGAGTCTTCACCGACACAAACGCGAATGGCCGAATCGATGCCACCGACAACGTCGTTGTGATTGTTGATGACTCGCCTAGCGCGGCGGCGGGGTCCCACTGGGCGCGCGTCCTTAGAGTAGGCAGCAACACGTACTTGCTGGACTCCCGAATGTACCGAGTTCGGATTCTCACTGACACTACAGGAAACGGTCTTCCCGACTCTCTGCAGGCGACGCCGTTTCTAGATACGACCCAGACGCATTTCTTGGGCCATACGGTCGATATTCAGGAGGGCCCTGAGGGCGGTATCAAGCTCATCGATGAGACTGCCCGTGATGGCTACTCGCAGCCGGGCGAGGCTGAACTTTGCGTGCGTGATGTCGATAGCAACGGAGTGGCAGACGAGTACCACGAGATCACTGTCGGACTCTGGCCCTCTGACGTCGCGCCCTTCATCTCGGGCAAGTTGGACTCCGATGACACCAAGGTCCGCGTGAATGGAGCACCCGGAGCGCTGATCGAAGTTTGGCGCCTGGACTCCGGCCAGAATCCCGACACGAAGCTCGCATCTGGACAGATCCCGGCCGGTGCGACCTCGCTTGACCTGACGCTGCCAGCGACGGAGTCTGAAGGTACTGAAGTTGCGGTGCAAATCGCCGGCGAGACGACCATAGGACCGATCACTACCGTTGGCCCGCCGCGGCCTCGCGTGACGGACATCTCTCCGATCGAGATCACGGCAGCTACAACTACCGTCACTGTGTCTGGTGATGGGTTAACGTCGGCTCTCCAAGTGCGCCTGGTCGACCCTAATCCATCCATAGGGCTGGACCCACTTCTTGCGACGACCACCTTCGTGTCCTCCACGGAAATCACAGTCACGATTCCCAGCAATCTCAGTACCGAACCTGGGATCTGGGTGCTTGAGGTACTGGAAGGAGACGATGTGGTAGGGCGTGCCCACTTGCGTGTTGAGGGTCAGTAGCCCCTCGGTCTATCTCCGCGGCTGAGGATCGGCGAACTCGCCGTTCCCCGGACGACGTCAAGAGATAGCTGCGTGCGAACGCCTCCGGGTTGGCGGCCTATGGGGGTCAACGGAGCGAACCGAACTTCTCTCTCGCACATAGGCAAGTCTGACCTGAGCCCCTAGTTCGAGCGTGCGATCATCCGCAGCCGTGTAGCGGCCCAAGAGTCTTGACGGGCTCGATTCCTATGCAATGAAGCTGCAGAGATGCGACGACGCACGCGTGAACTCTGGCGCGAACGCACCGGTAGCCCGACAACCCAGCGACTTTCCTGCTAGGCCGCGTCCCGAAGACGCAGGACCGGGAGTCGTCGATCTCCATCTAGGAACCCGACGGGCAGCGTGCCGCCGCTCAGATCGCGGGTCGCGGTTGGTGGTCGCCCGCGGTACACGTCATCGGGCGTGCGCTGCTCCAACCCCTGATGCGGACGCTCCGTGTTGTGCCAGCGTGCCCAGCGTCGAAGCCGCTGGTCGATCGCCGCCCTTGACCTGTAGAGGAAGAGCTGGCGCACGTACTCCTGCTTCAAGCTACGCCACATGCGCTCGATGATGGCGATCGAGCCCTTCCTTCCGACAGCGCCGTATCGGCGGCGGATCCCGTAGCGCCCAAGCATCGTGTTCACGCGCTTGCTGCGAAACGCGCGGTCCCTGTCCGAGACGAGCCATGTCGGAGCGCCGTGGCGTCCGATCGCCTGTTGGAGCAGGTGTGCAGCGAAGCGGCTGTTCGGCTCGCCACGGATGAAGGCGATCGCCAGGATGCGACGGGAGCAGGCGTCGATGACGGCACCCGCGAACGCCGGTCGGACGAGACCGCCCAGTCGCGTGAAGTCGCTCATCCAGACGTGGTTCGGGCGCTTGGCAAGCACTCCAGGGACGGTGTGTGGAAGCAGGCGGTCCTCGTGCCCCGGTAGCGGAGGGCGTCTCAGGATGCGCTGGACGCTGGAGCGTGATGCCCGAACGCCCAGCTGCGCGAGCTGGCCGGCGATGCGGCGCGTCCCCCATGGGGGCCACTCGGCCCTCAGACGGATGACAAGCTCGTGGACCAGGTCACCCAGCGTTCCGGCACGTGGCAGCACGCGCGGCTCCTTCTGCCGAAGGGCACGGCGCCAGCTCGTGATCGTCTGGCGCGTCACGCAGAACGCCACCGCGGTATCGGTGATCGACAGTCGGTAGCGGGCGGCATGCCACAGGATCTCCAGGCGTTCGCTCCGTCTGTAGTGCGGGCGCCGCTTGGCGGGGATGCGAAGCAGGCGCGTGCGGAGCAGCGCGTTCTCGGCTCGGAGCTGCTGCACACGCTCCTCGAGCACGGCGATCTTCCCGGACAACAGCCGTCGTCGGCCGATGGTGCGGCGCCAGTGGTCGTGTGCGAGCGCGATGGCGCGGGCGATCAGGACGAGGGCGTGGTGCATCGCCCGACCCTAGCGGCAGGCGTGGGATCGGCGGGACAGCCCAGGGGGCAGGGGGCTGCAGCCGAGCGACAAGCGTTCTGGGCCAGCTCCATTCCGATGCTTGATATCTCTGCGAGATGTGCAGAGATTTCAATGTAGGGTTGGACGTGATGATCAATCGTGAGGCTTCGCTTCGAAGGGTGGGGGGACTGCTCCAGAGACATCGTGTCGTGGGCGTCCTGGGTGCGCGTCAGGTTGGCAAGACGACACTCGCGAAGGCACTCGTGCGCGCTCACGGGGGGGCTGTGACCTACTTCGACCTCGAGGATCCGGCGGATCTTGCGAGCCTCGACGAACCCATGCTGGTCCTGCGGGACCTGCGCGGCCTGATCGTGATCGATGAGGTGCAGCGAAGGCCTGACCTGTTTCCGGCGCTGCGCGTGCTTGCGGATCAGCGCACGCGACCGAGGCGACACTTCCTCATCTTGGGGAGCGCATCTCCGGAGCTTCTCCGTCAATCGTCAGAGAGCTTGGCTGGCCGGATCGTCTACGAAGAGCTGGGCGGGTTCACGATCGACGAGGTCGGCATGAAGCGCTGGCGGCGCCTCTGGCTGCGAGGCGGGTTCCCGCGGTCGTATCTCGCATCATCGGATCGCGCGAGCGACGAGTGGCGCCGCGCGTTCGCACGGACGTTCCTCGAGCGGGACGTGCCGGCACTCGGCAGCCAGATCCCCCCGCGAGCGTTGGGTCGCTTCTGGGCGATGCTCGCCCACTATCACGGGCAAGTCTGGAACGCGTCCGAGTTCGGGCGCTCCTTCGGTGTGGCGGATACGACCGTGGCTCGCTACTTGGACCTTCTGGTGTCGACGTTCATCGTCAGAAGGCTCGCTCCTTGGCATGAGAACCTGAAGAAGCGGCAGGTGAAGGCGCCCAAGGTCTACTTCCTCGACAGCGGCCTCCTCCATGCGCAGCTCCAGGTTCACACCATGCCCCAGCTGAGCAGACATCCGAAGGTGGGCGCCTCCTGGGAGGGCTTCGCCCTCGAGGCTGTGATTGCCCACATGGGTGCGCGCCCCGACGAGTGCTTCTTCTGGGCAACGCACGCCGGCGCCGAGCTCGACTTGATGTTGATCCGAGGGCGCACGCGCCTTGGCTTCGAGTTCAAGTACACGGAGGCGCCCAAGACAACCCGTTCCATGCGTACCGCGATCTCGGATCTCGGGCTTCGCAAGCTCTACATCGTCCACGCTGGTTCGCGCTCGTATCCGATGGCCTCCGGCATCCAGGCCGTCGCATTCCAGGATCTCGCAGGCGCGGTGCGACCCCTGAGGTGAGACCACGCGCCTATGCGCTCCACGAGCGCTACCACGCCAAGCCGATCAAGCTGCACGCGCGCTACGGCGTGACCTTCGTGCCGCTCTGGCCATCAGGCATGCCTGCGATGGGCACCGTGACCCAGCCCCGTCCTCGAACGAGGCAGGGACGGCGCCGGTGGGCAATCCGGCCCGGGCGCCGGCAGCCCGCGCCGGTGTCGTGCGGCCCGCGTTCGCCGCCAGGCCTCTGTCGGCCTCAACGAGTTCTTGTCCGGCTGACGTTGACGGCTGTGAGCATCATCTTCCTGAGTAGGCAGCGGAAGCGGATGCGCGGCGAAAGCGAGTCTTTCACGGTGGAGCAGTTCAAGCAGGCCATCGAAGTGCAACTTGATCCGGAGATGCCCACGGCGGAGGTGAAACGACAGCTCGAGAAGGTGCTCTTCCGCCTCCGATATCGTCAGCGCCGAAACGCCCCGGCCCGGCGTTCACACACGAAGACCGGGCGACGACTGGAGGAGGCCGGCATCGACTTCGCGCGCGTCAAGCGCCGCTCCCGATGCTGTTGAACGTGGCGCTGTCGTACTAAGCGTGCTTGCGCAGCGTCGCGAACTTCGCGCTCGCGAAGTCGGGACTCGGCTCGAGCTCGTAGGCGTCGCCCTCGCGCTCGAGGAACTCCGCGACGGCCGTCTCGACGCCGGAAGAGAAGAACCCGTAGTCGTCCACCACCATGCGTCCGCCCGCGGGCATGCGCGCGTGCACGAGATCGAGGGCGATCTTCGTGCCCTGGTAGAAGTCGAAGTCGAGGTACGCGAAGCAGACGCGCTCGGGCAGCGCGTCGCCCTGGCTCGTCTCCTCGATGAAGCCCTTCACGATGTGCGTGCGCGTCTCGGGGAAGTCCACCTCGGCGAGGCGGCCCTGGACCCGCTCCGCGCCGTGGGCCATGCGGCCCTCGTACTTCTCCATCTGGCCGAGCTCGAAGATGTCGTCGATCAGCTCGTCCTCGTCGGTTGGCTTGGGTAGGCCCTCGAACGAGTCGAAGAGCCACAGTGCCCGCTCCGTATCGAGGACCTCGTTTGCGAGGATCGCGGAGTTCGTGCCCTGGGCGACGCCGAACTCGCAGAGGTCGCCCTCGACCGCGAGCGCCTCGTGGAGCGACTTGAGCAGGTAGTAGACCTCCTCGATCGGCGTGCCGATCGTTCGCTCGAGCAGCTCGAAGCGGCGCTCGTTGGGCGGCAGGTCGGGCGCGACCTCCTGGCGGAAGAGGCCCTCGTAGGCCTTCAGGGCCGCCATGAGGCGGCCCCATGCGGGATCCCGCTCCCCGCGCGTGGCGTGCGCCCGCCGGACGGTCTTGAGACCGATCGGCTTGAGCATCATGTTGGCGAGCTTCTGGACGGGACGACGCACCGGGGGAGTCTACCGCCCTCGACCTCGCCATCGCGGATACTGCTCGGGGCATGGACGACGCCGAATCCCCGCCGATCGAAGCCGCCCTGAGCGACGGCACGCGCGTGCTCGTGCGCGCGTTTCGCGCGAGCGACCGCTCGATGCTCGAGGAGGCGTGGTTCGATCTCAGTCCGCAGACGATCGTGCAGCGGTTCCAGCGCGCCGTCACGCACCTGACCGACGCCGAGCTCGCGCATCTCGTCGACAGCGTCGACCAGGTGAACCACCTCGCGTGGGGCGCGATGGACGCCGAGCGTGAGCCGCCGCGCGGCCTCGGCATCGCGCGCTGCATCCGCATGGCGGACGACCCGGCGCAGGCCGAGCTCGCCATCGTGGTGATCGACGCCGTCCAGGGGCTCGGTCTCGGCACGCTCCTGACGCGGTCGTTGGCGCGTGCGGCACACGCCCAGGGCATCGAGCGGCTCGTCGGCTACGTCCAGTCGGACAACACCCCTGCGATCCGCATGATCGAGGCCTGCGGCGGGCGCGTGGCGCGCAAGGGCTGGGGCACGATCGAGGTGCACGTCCCGACCGACGTCTGAGCCGGCGAGGGCTACTTCCCTTCGGTCAGCGCGTAGACGGCGAACTGGGGCACCCAGTGGTCGTAGGCGAGGTAGCGCCCGGCGTGCACGCCATGGTCGCGTAGACCTGCGTCGACGTGCTTCGTGAACGCCTTGGTCCACGGATCGACGCGCGCCTTGTCGGCGCGCGTGCCGGCGAGGCGCGCGAGCGCCCATGCGCGGCTCCAGTTCATGCCGAGGGCATGCACACCGTCGGCCGGCACCGTGACGGGCTCGAGCGCGTCCGGCATCGGCGGCAGGGCGGCCAGCATCTCTCGCGCCCGCGCCGCGGGCTGCGTCTCGGTCACGGCGTAGGTCCAGTTGCCGTAGAGCGAGAAGAACTCTGGGCGCTTCGCGTCGAGGGCGAACGTGAGCGTGCGCTTCGTGGGCGGCTTCCACGCAGCGACCCACGCGCGTACCGCCGCCGTCCCCTTCTCGTCTGCGCGATGGGCGTACCACGCGAAGAGCTGCGCCGCGGCCCAGCTGTGGTTCGCGTATTCGACCGTCATGGGATCGAAGGTCCGCGCGTCCATCCAGGACCGGAGCGAGGCTGCGACCTCGTCCGCCATGGGGCGCAGCCGCTCTGCGTTCTTCTCGCCGCGGCCCTCGGCCCAGCGCTCGAGCTCGATCGCGAGTCGCAGGAACCACGCGCGGCCGTAGGGCATCTCGAAGGCGGGCTTGGCCTTGAGCAGTGCTCGCTCAGCCTCTAGGGCTTCGCCCGCGAGGCGTCCCGCGACGTAGCGCGCGGCCGCCTCGTGTTTGCCGCGCACCCGGTCGAGGCGCAGCAGCGCCCAGTGTCCGTGGACCGCGGAGTGCCAGTCGTAGCAGCCGTGGAAGACGGCGTGCTCCGTGTCCTTGCGCTTGACCGCCGTCTCGATGATCCGGGCTGCGTCGTCCAGGAAGCGATCGCGCGTCATCGACGACTTCTCCTTCGCCAGGGCGCCGCCCGCCGCGAAGGGAAGAGCGACGAGGAGGACGAGCGCGCGCACCATGCCCGTCCTTGTCGCGGATGCCGGCGCGGGACGCAAGTCGCGATTCGCGGGGAGCACGAGCACCGAGCGGGAACCGACGTGGCGGGGGCGTGTCCAATCGCGGGATGCGCATCACCCCTTCGTCGTGGCTCCTCGGCCTCGGTCTGCTCTCGCTCTCTGCCGTTCCCGCGGCGGCAACCCCCAGCTTCGCCCTGGAGATCTCGTTCGGCGGCGTCGACGAGCTCGCGGTGGGGGAGACGCTCCAGTGCTACGCCTACCGGCCGACCGTGCACCGCCGGGCCGACGTGGAGCCGCTCCCGCTGTCCATTCCGCTCAAGTGGTGGGTGGTGCCCAAGGACGCCGCGACGATCGATGCGCGCGGGCGCCTGACGGCGCGGAAGGCAGGGCAGATCACCGTGCACGTGAACGATGCGCGTCGGATCCCCAAGGGGGATCTGCCCGCGGGGGTGCCCGGGCAGCGCAAGCTCGTGCTCAGCAACGCAAAGGACATGGACGGCAAGCGCCTGCCTCGCGTCACTGGCCTCGCGGCGCTACATCACTTCAAGATCGCGTGGAGCCGGGACTACGACAACGAGAAGCGGCGCTACACGGGGGAGCCGTTCCTCTCCGTCGGCGTCTCCACCAAGCGCTGGAATCTGTCCGTCGGGACGGCGAGCCCCGGGCCTGGCCCGCTCCCCTGGACGCTCGAGCGCGTCAAGCTGCGTTCGTACTTCCACGACGACGGCTACGTCGACCTGATCGACCCGTCCATGGTCGAGCGCTGGCGCGCGAACCTCACCGACGCCACGCTCACGATCCGGAGCTACGCAAAGGGCGTCGCGCGGGGAACGCTGTCCTTCAAGACGCGCCGCGGCGTGAACGAGGACCTGCGCTTCGTTGCGCGCATCCCGGATCCGAAGGGCGTACTCGCGAAGGCGGCGGCGGCCGCGAAGCCGAAGTAGCGGAGAAAGGTGGAGACCCAGGCCGTCTGGAAGGGATGGGTACGGCTTACCGGCCTGGGCCTCCGACTCAGCGCTCCATCCCGGTTCGTGCGACCCTGATTTCACAGTTCGGGAGCGAAGCACGGAGCTGATCGAGAACGGCGCCGGGGACGGCGTCCGGTTCGGCGTCGAGGTGCAAGGAGCGGAGCGACTCGAGCGACTCGAGGGCGCGCCAGCTCGCGGCGTCGACCGGGGCGTCCACGCTCAAGGCGAGTGAGCGCAGCGCGGTGCAGCGGCCGAGGGCCTCGAGCACGGCGCCCGTGACGCGTGGGCCGCCGCGAAGGTCGAGATGGGCCAGGCGATGCTCGTGCGTGTCGGCGAGCAGCACGATGCCCTCGTCCGTGATGCCGTCGAGCCCGCGCAGGTCCAGCCGCTCGAGCTGCTCACAGCCCGTGAGCCATGCCATCCCCCGGTTGCCGACGCGCGTGTGGGCCAGGCTCAGCGTCTTGAGCTTCAAGAGGCGACCCAGCGGGCGCAGTGCGTCGTCGTCGACGCCCCGGCAGCCGGTGAGGTCGACGTGCTCGAGCGTGTCGATGCGCGAGAGCGCCGCGAGGAACATGCCGCCCGCGTCGACGTCGGCGACCTTCATGGCGGACGCAAGGCGCCCGAGCCGGCCGACCGCGTCCCGTGAGGCGACGAGAGCGACACGGGGAGGCGCGTCGACTCGATCACGGTGCCACGTTCGACCAGCCCAGGTCATGTCGCTGGTGCCGCTGAGGAGCGCGCCGCCGCCGAGCAGCGCCATCGCGCCTGCACGGCCGGCGAACCACGCGTCCTTCTCGCGCAGGAGGCCCGCCACGTCCGCGTTCACCCCGGCCGTGCCGGTGAGCCACGCGAGCATCTCGCTCAAGCGCGGTCCCGCCGGGACGTCGCCCACGACGACGATCACCTGGCCGCCGACGGGGGTCAGGACGCCGCCCTCGAACGCAACGGGCGGCGCCTTGTCGTCGACGAGCGCGTAGCCCGACTCGACGTGGAGCAGGCCGTCGCGCTCGGCCACCGCGCTCGACGCCGGCGCCTTGACGCCACGTGGCGTGCGCTCGGGGGCGTCCACGGAGGACACCCCGAGCCAGATGCCGAGCCCGAGAAGGAGGATCGCCGCCGCGCTCCATGCCCAGTGCCGCGTGCGAGGCCGGGGGACCGGAGCAAGCGGGGGTACGGGATGCGCAGCCAGCACGCGCGGGAGGTTCTCGAGGGGCGGTGCCTGGACCCTGCCGAGGGTCCGCTCGAGGAGCATGTCCATGAAGCGTTCGTCGGCGTTCATTCGGGGACCCTCCTCTCCAGGCAGGCCTTGAGCGCGTGCTTTGCGCGTTGCAGGAGCTTCGTCACGGCGGCGGGTTGGGCGTTCGTCGCGGCGGCGATCTCGTTCGTCTTCTTCCCCTGCTGGAAGCGGAGCAGCACGGTCTCCCGCGCCCGGTCGGTGAGCTCCATCAGGCAGTGCCCGAGAGCCTCCTTGAGCGCTTCGAGCCGCTCGTCCGGACGGAAGCGCGTCCAGAGCGCGTCGATCTCGTCCACATCGATCTCGATGTCGCGCTTCTGCTTGCGCAGCAGGCTGATGTACCGGTGGCGCGCGCTCGTCCGGAGGTAGCCGAACGTCGCGCGCGGGTGGCGCGCCTCGAAGTCGCTCTGCATGAGCGCGACGAAGCACTCCTGGGTGAGGTCCTCGGCCGTGGCCGCGTCGCAACCGAGCGTACGCAGGTACCACCAGAGGTCGGCTTGGTGCTCGCGAACGAGCTGATCCAGGTCGAGGCCGCTGGGCATGAGGACCGCCTTCATACCCTGGAAACGCGCAGCGATCCGGAATCTGGACATGGAATCGACGCCGCCCTCAACCAGAAGAAGGCGGCGCCGTCGTGCGGCGCCGCCTTCAGAGGGGGAGGAGGGGGTAGCGGGGGTCAGCTGTTGCTCGACGAGTTGCCGTCGTTGCCGCCGCCCTCGTTGCCGCCTTCCTCGTTGCCGCCCTCGTCGTCGCCGTCGCTGTTGTTACCACTCGGGACGCCGTTGCCGCCGGAGCCGCTGGCCTCGGTCTGCGACACGCCGATGGTGACGCTCGTCGAGTTGCCCTCAGGGCCGGTGACCGAGATGCTCAGGCCGCCCTTGCCGAGGCCGAAGTTCAGGCGGGACTTGCCGATCTTGATGCCGCGCCCGCCCTGGGTCGAGGGGGTGCCCGTGCTGTTCATCGGCTGGTTGCCTGCCGAGGGCTGGTTGCCCGTCGCCGGCGCGTGGCCCTTGGAGAGGTCATCGTAGACAATGAGGCCGTTGGCGCGGGTGCCCTTGGCCGCCTGGGCCTTGCGACCGCGCATGTCCGGCAGGGCGAAGCCCTTGGGGGTGGCCTTGGTGGCGCCCTTGACGGGCCGCGCCGCGGGGTTGGCGACACGCTTGGCCGCCGGCTTCGCGGCGCCCTTCACGGGGATCTTGAGGCCCTTGGCCTTGGCGTCGTGCGCGTGGGCGAAGGGGGCCGCGAAAACGGCGAGGAGGAAGAGGGGGATGAGATAGCGCATGGGGAGGTCTCCGGTGTTTCCGGCGCGGGATTGCACCGGGCATGGCGGGACAACTGCGCAGACCTCGAGAGTGGAGACCGGGCCCTCTGTCTTTTCCGCGACCTCTCCGGCGGCGGGTGCGGCGTCTATTCCGGCTCGAGGATGAACTCGATCTTCGTGAGCTCGGCTTCGCGCAGCTCGACCCGCTTCGTGACGGTTTTGAAGCCCCGTTCGACCACCTTGACGAGGTAGCTGCCGGGCTCGAAGTCTGCGTACGGCACCTCGGTCTTGGAGCCTGCGTACATGGGGCCGATCAGCGCCTCGTAGCGCCAGCCCGTCTCCTCATTCTCGAACCACACCGACGAGATGTGCGGCATGGGACCCTTCTTCGGATCGATACCGGCCGCCACGCGCAGCGTGACCTCGGCGTGGGCCGCCTGGCTCACCTGCGCGCGCACGTCGACGACCTGGCCGGCCGCCACGGTCACCTCCGCCTTGTGCCGCAGCCAGCGCGCGCGGCCGCCCGCCCACGTGGCGCGCTCGATGCTGCGCATCGCCACGGTGTAGGTGCCGGGTGCGAGCGCGAGGAAGAAGCCCGAGGCCTCGACGCGCCGGTTCCAGATGCTGGCGCCCTCGGCCGTGCGCACCGTCAGCACGACGGGGAAGAGCGAGCTGCCGTCCGGATCCGTCAGGGCGATCCGGATGCCGGCGTCGAGCGAGAGCGGCTGAACCGTGATGTCGAAGTCGGACTCGTTCGTGGCGCTCGGCACGCGCAGCTGGGCATGCGCCGGCTCACCGCCCTCGGCGATCACCTGGACGTCCCAGCCCGAGTCACGGACCAGCCAGACGTCGGCCGTGCCGTCGCGGCGCGTGTCCACCTCGACCGTCTTGGGCTTCTTCCCCTCTTCCGAGACGGCGGCGCGCAGGATGACGCGCGCATCGCCGACGGCCGATCCCTCGGCGTCGGTGATGCGGATCCGCACGCGATGGCCGTGCATGACCCCGTGCAGGTCCGCGCGCGTCTTGTCGAGGGCGTGTTGTGCCTCCTCGAACCGGGCGTTGCCCTCGAAGTCGGCGCGCAGCGTCCAGAGGGTGTTCTCGTTCACGTACCCGGGGTGGATCCGGAACCACCCCTTCGCATCGGTGCGGGTAGCGCGGCCGCTCCCGTAGACGTCGCAGGCGACCGACGGCGGGCCGTAGCTGACGTGCATGTTGCGGAGGAAGTAGGACGCCGTGATGGGCAGTCCGACGACCGGGGTGCCGTCCGGATACGTCACGCGACCGGCGAACGCCTCCGCGTCCTCCAGGACCAGGTCACCGAGATCGATGGCTCGCTCCGGAGCCAGGGCCACGTCCTCGAGGTGGTGGGCCCTGCCGTCCTTCACCTCGTACCACACGTTGAACGTGCCGGCCTTCAGCACCTCGAAGGCGAACCGGCCCTCGTCGTCGGTGCACGCCTCCGTGCTGCGTCCGCCGTCACCCGAGGAAGGCCACACGTGTGCATCCGGGATCGGATCACCGCGCGCGTCGAGCACGCGACCCGTCACAAGCTCCGTGCCCATGACAGGCACGATCAGGCGGAGCACGGTGGGATCGCCCGCGGGCCGCGCGGGCAGGTCGACCCACCCGGTGCCGTAGGCGTTTCGCATCATGTCCGCGTACGTGGAGCGAGGCGCGAGTCGGCGCGTGGTCCCCTCCGGAAGGGCGTAGAGCCGCGACGCCGCACGCGCCAGGGGCGACAGGCGACCGAGTGCCGGCAGCGCCTGCACGAGCTCGCCCCGGTCGTCGAGCACCGCGCGGGCCAGCTCGGTGCGAACGCCGCCGCGCTCGAGCACGAGGCGCACGCGCTGGCCCGCGAACGGAGACGATGTCTTCTCGTCTCCGTCGTTCTCCTTCCAATCCGGCCCACCGAACGCGCTCGGGGTGCCCGCTTCGCGCATGCGCACGTGGACGACGAAGCGATGCACCACGGACGACGCCTCGGGCTCCGCCGACTCGCTCGGGGTCGTGTCCGCGGTGTCCGTCGCGGCACGTCCCTCGAGGGCGGCCTCGGTCGCGCTGTCGTCTACGCGATCCGGCCCCTGCCGATCGATCGCCGCATCCCGCGTGTCGCCAATCACCCACCACGCGAGGCCGGCCGCGACCAGCAGTCCGATGATGACGACGATGCGCTTCCCCATGCCGCGGCCCATCGTAGCGCCGGGGCGTGCTGAGCGGGGGCCGCTCAGCCGTCGCGCCATGCGAAGGCCTTGGCCTCGCACGCCGTGATGAACGCCGTCTTGGCGTCCGTGTACGTGAGCCGATCGGCGCCGTGTTTAGCGGCCAGGCCGCGCTTCAGCTCGGCGTATGCGGCGGCTTCGGCGGGATGCGCACGCAGGTAGTCGCGGAAGAGCACGTGCCGCTCGAAGAAGGGCGAGTCCGTGCGCACGAGGTGGATGTGTCGGCCGGGCTCGACGTCGGCTCGTTTGAAGAAGAGCCGCTCGGGGATGCCGTTGATGCTGCGGTAGACATAGCCGATCGCGCGGAGGGCCTGGACCATCTCGACGTGGCGAACGGGTCCGGCCGGCTCGACGTCCTTCTGGGCGCCCACGACGACCTCCGGCTCGGCGGTCACGTCGATCAGCTCGTCATCGCCGACGCCGACGAGCACGTCAATGACGGGCTTCGCCGCGAGCCCCGGAACGGACGTGCTGCCGATGTGCTCGATGCGCTCGATCCAGGTGCCGATCGCGTCGTGGATCTCCGCCTCCATCTGCGCGTACGCGGCGGGCCAGGTCGGGTCGTACTCGGCGATGACGATGGGGGTAGGCACGGCGCCCATTGGACCGGGACATGCGTCGACACGCCATACGTGCGGCGGAGGGGATTGCGCCTAGGCTGAGTGCTGAACGGAGTGCCGATGCGAACCCTCGCCCTTGCGTCCGCCGTCGTCATCCTGCTCGTGCTGCCCGCCGCCGCAGAGGAGGGCGGGACGATCCTGCGCCCCGAGGACCTCGAGCTGGTGCCGATGGAGCACACGAGCTTCGGCCTGCTGCGATTCGAGCACCGGCGTCTCGTGCACACGCTCGAGCACCGCCATGACGTGCTGCGCGAGTTCGACGGGGAGCGCGACGAAGCAGGCGGCAAGCCCGGTGCCTGGCGTCAGGCCGAGCGCGAGGTCGCGGCCAAAGCACTCGCCGAGGCGTCGCGGAAGCTCGAGGCCGTCCTGCGCGCGCGCGGGATCGATGACCGTACGTTGATCGACATCGCGACGTTCCCCGACGGTCCCATGCGCGTCGAGCGCTACGCGTTTGCCGCGGTGCGCACCTTGCCGATGGGGGAGCAGGAAGGCCCGCTCGTGCGCGAGGTCGCCGCCGCGACGCTCGGTGCGCTGCTGGCGCTCGATGTCCGCATCCGTGCCCTCGACGAAGCGGAAGAGGCGCACGAAGAGGACGAGGAACGGCCGGAGGCGGCCCCCGACGAGGCGGCCAATCCGGAGGCTGAAGCGCGGGCGCGGCAGCGGGACGCGTTGGAGGAGCAGGGCGAGCGCATCCGCCGGCGCTTCTGGCAGATGCTCGACTACGTCCTCGACGACGGCCGCAAGCGAAACCTCGTGAACCAGCTCCCGCATCCGCTCCGGGAAACCGAGGACGTCTTCGACCACGCCATGCACCTGCCCGCTCTCAAGATCGGGCAGATGGCGCGTATCCGCGCGCTCGAGGCGGAGCTCTACAGCGAGGCCGGTCCGGATCACGCCCTGGCGGAGCGCCTCGAGCGCAAGGTGCACGATCCGGCCCTCACCGACGAGCAGCGTGAGGCCCTGTGGATGGAGCTCGACACGACCTGGAACCGTGTCGTCGAACGCGAGCACGCGACGAAGCAGCGCCTGCTGCGTGTGCTGACCGATGCGCAGCGGCAGTTCCTCGCGGCGATCCCGCCGCGGGTCTCCGTCGACCAGCGGCTGGCCGAGCCCGAGGTGGTGCTCGCGGGCGTCGCGCTGACGCCGGCGCAGACGGCCAAGCTCGTGCCGCTCGCCAAGGATCTGCTCGCGCTACGCGAGCAGCTGGATACGCAGATGGAGGCCCTGCGCACCGAGATGGCGGACATGGGGCCGGACAGCCCGCAGATGGCGGGCATGGAGATGCGTGAGGCGAGCGTCGCCGGATCCCTGATCCGCAAGACGCACGACGCCATGCGCACGATCTTCGTGGACGTCATGCGTCCGGATCAGGTCATCCAGTGGGTGATCACACGACCCGCCGGGGACGACTGAGCCGACGCAGCTACTCGCCGTCGTGGCTGAGATCCGGGTTGTAGCGGAGCACGATCGTGTCCGTGGCGTCATCGTCCGGATACGTGGTCTCGTTCGGCCCCCCTTGGTCGACGGTGAACTGCCGCTGGTAGCCGCCGGCGAAACCGAGCGAGCCGTCGGGCCAGCCGGCGACGCCCTCCGCGCGCGCCATGGTGCCGAGCCCGCTGTCGCGGCGGGCGGCGATGACGCGACCCGCGGCGTCGTAGCGGACAAGGAGGAGGTCCATGCCGTCGAAGGCGGGCAGCACCTCGCGATCGGGGCCGTTCGGATCGACCGTCACCGTCTCGGGCCCGACGGCCGCGATCCCGATTGCGTTGTCGGGGTAGGCCACGATGCCCGCGATGTTCAGGAAGGCGCCGGCGCCGTGATCGATCTGCGTGGCCCACACGGGGCTGCCGGTTGCGGAGTAGCGACAGACGAACGTGAAGCCGCCCGAGGCGGTCAGCGTCTGCTCGTCGGTCTCCCCTTCGCTCAAGGTGAGGGCCGTCTCCGTGCTCGAGCCGATGATGGCGACCGTGCCGTTGGGTAGTGTCGCGGCGCCGTACGGCAGCTCGCGCCCCGCACCCGCAAGATGCCGCGCCCAGAGCTGCGTTCCGGTCGCCGAGAAGCGCGCCACGTAGCCGTCATCGAAGCCCGTGCTGGAGAACGTCTCCTCGCCGGCCGTGCCGTCGCCGAAGGTGACGGTGCCGGCGAACGTGCCAGCCACGACGGTCGTGCCGTCCGGGAGCGCGGCAACGCCGCCGGCGATGGAGTTCCCGCTGCAGTCCGACGGCGAAATGGCGAAGACCAGGTCCCCGTCGGGTGTGTAGCGCGCCACGTAGTCGGAGAAGCCGCTCGTGCAGGTGAGCGTCGTCTGGGCGCCCTCGCCGGGGCCGAACACCGCCGTGCCGAAGATGATCCCGCAGATCGCGAAGGAGCCGTCCGGATACAGCGTGGAACCACGCGCCTCGAGCGAACCCTCGATGATCCGCACCCAGTCGAGCGTCCCGTCGGGGAGGTAGCGGGCGAGGAAGAGCACGGGGCCGGTGTTCAGGGTCGTCTGCTCGGGCTCGAGCGCGGCGAAGATCGTCGTGCCGTCGGTCTCGCCCGCCACGACGCACGATCCGTCCGAGAGCGTCACGACCTCCGTGGGATCCACGAAGTCCGTGCCCAGGATCTGCTGCAGCCAGAGGAGCTTGCCTGCGGTGTCGTATCGCGCCACATAGCCGTCGTTCTGCGCGATCGCGGTGCGCGTCGTGGCCGTGGGCTCGCCGACGTCCCAGTCCTGGGTGCCCGGGAACCAGCCCGACACATAGGCCGTGTCGTCGGGCCCGGCCGCCATGCCCCGCGCGTAGTCGAAGCCGGGGCCGGGATCCGCCGCGATCCAAGCACCGGGCGCGGGAACCGCGGCGTCGTCCTCCCCGCCACCGCCTCCGCCGCCGCAGGCGGGCAGGAGCACGAGGGTGGTCAGGGCGAGGGGGAGCAGGACGGTCTGGAATGCGCGCATCGAGAGCCTCCGCAGCAGGGGTGCTCTCCTCGAAGCGCAAGCGGGGCGTGCGGCCGACGCAGAATCCCTGGCGAATTCCACACGGCGCTACGAGGGCGAGGCGAGTGCGAGCGCGTCCTCGTGCGCGTTCTCGTGAAGCAGGCCTCGCGTCCGAACCGACAGACGAAACCCGGTACCGATTGTCGGTTCAGGCGGCGGGGGGTGGCGTGGGGGGCTTCTTGCGCTCGAGGGCGCCCACGATGCTGCCGGAGAGGAGCGAGAAGGCGCCGGTGATGGCGGCGATCTTGGCTAGCTCCTTGGGCGGGGGCATGCGCATCTTGAAGCCGCCCTGCGAGTCCGACTTGCCCATGTTGTAGTGGATGATCGCCTCGGCCATGAACGTGCCGAACGTGACCAGCGTGACGAGACCGCGCATGGTTCCTCCGAGGCCCTCAGGCCAATGCGTCTACGGTGTCGATGCGTTCCCAGGGCAGGTCGAGATCGGCTCGGCCCACGTGCCCGTAGCTCGAGAGCCGCTCGTAGAAGCGCCCTTCGTGCTCCAGCGGCAACCGCCTGAGGCCGAAGCGCCTGAGGATGCTGCCGAGGCGGAAGTCGAACGCGCCCTGGACGCGCTCGACCAGCTGGTCGTCGGACATCGTTCCGGTGCCGTAGGTGTTCACGTGCACGCTCACCGGCCCGGGAAGTCCGATGCTGTAGCTGAGCTGGACCTCGCACTCGCGCGCGAGCCCCGCGGCCACCACGTTCTTGGCCGCGTGCCGCGCGGCGTACGTGCCGACGCGGTCGATGCGCGTCGGGTCCTTGCCGCTCAACGCCGAGTGGCTCGAGCGCGAGTACTCGCCGTAGAGGTCGACCGCCGTCTTGCGGCCGGTCATGCCGGAGTGCACGGACGGACCGCCCTTGATCACCGGCCCATCGGGGTTTAGCAGGTAGCGCGTCGCGTCGTCCGGCTTCAGGACCTCGCCCTGGAACGCCGGCTTGATGACCTCCTCCGTGACGGCCTCGCGCAGCGCCGTGAGGTTCGGTGCGTCGGCCTCGCGCTGGCAGGCCACGACGGAGACGGAGTGGATCCGCGCGGGGCGCCGCTCGTGGAACTCGATGCCGACCTGCGTCTTGCCGTCGGGGGCGATGAAGGGCAGCGTGCCGTCCTGGCCCACCTCGGCCAGCCGGTGGGCGAGCTTGTGCGCCATCCAGATCGGCAGCGGCTGGTACGCCGGCGTGTGGTCGCACGCGTAGCCGAAGACCGTGGCCTGATCCGCCACGGCCATGATCGCGAGGCCGTCGTCGTCGCTCTCGGGTTCCGCGACCTGGGTCTCCGGCAGGCTGAGCTGCGTGACGCTGGTCATCACCGCGCAGTTGTCGACGTCGAACTCTCCCTGGCCGTACCCGGCGCGGCGGATCACGTCGCGCACCAGCGTGGGGATGTCCATCCCGCCCGTTGCGGTCAGGCGCGCCGCGACGAACACGATGCCGTTCGAGATGGCGCTCTCCGCGACGACGCGGGCCGCCGGGTCCTGGCTCAGGATGCGGTCCACGATCGCGTCGCTCACCTGGTCGCAGAGCTTGTCCGGGTGGCCTTCCGTGACCGACTCGGAGGTGAACATGAAGTCGCTCATCCGCTGTCTCCATCTGTCGGCTCGTCCGGCGTCGGCGTACCGATTGCCGGCAAGCCCAGGGGCTTGGGCCGCTTGGGCGGGGGCTGCTTGGCGCTCTCGTTCGCGAGGAAGGGCAGTGCGGCGCCCAGGGCGCTGACCGCGATGTCGACGGGGCCGAGGGGCGTGTTGCCGAGCAGGCGCCGGACCGGGCCGAAGAGCGTGAGGGCCTGCAGCCCGAGGCCGCCGAGGAACGCCCAGCGCATCGGACGCGAGAGCGTCGGGGCGTCCTCGTGGAAGATGCTGCGGGTGTTCGAGCGCGCGCACAGCATGTGGAAGAACTGCGACGTGGCGAGGGACTGGAACGCCATCGTGCTCGCGTGCGCCCCGGCGCCGTGGCGCGCCGCGCCGAACATGTAGCTGCCCAACACGCCGGCCGTGATCCAGCCCGACTGCTTGAACATCCGCGACATGTCTTCGGACTGGAGGAAGGGCGCGTCCGGATCGCGCGGCGGGCGGTCCATCACGTCCGCCTCCGGGGGCTCCACGGCCAGCGCGAGCACCGGGAAGACGTCCGTGACGAGGTTGATCCACAGGAGCTGCATCGGGCTCAGGGAGCGACCGGCGCCGAACGTGACCGTGGCGGTCGTGGTCAGGATCTCGGCCATGTTGCAGGCGAGCAGGAAGTGGATCGAGTTGCGCGTGTTGCCGTAGATCGTGCGGCCCTGGCGCACGGCCTCGATCATCGTCTCGAGGTTGTCGTCCTCGAGCACGACGTCGGCGACCTCGCTCGCGACCCGGGTGCCCTGCTTGCCCATCGCGATGCCGATGTCCGCCGCCTTGAGCGCGGGGCTGTCGTTGATGCCGTCGCCCGTCATCGCGACGACCTGGCCGCTGTCCTGCAGCGCCTGCACGATCTGCAGCTTGTGCGACGGGCTGATCGCGGAGAACACATCGACCTGGCGCGCGAGCCCTTTGATCACCTCCGGTTCCATCGCCTCGAGCTGGCTCGAGTCGAGCATGTCGATGCGCTGGCGCCCGGAGAGGTCGAGGTCCTTGCCGATCGCGTACGCGGTCGCGCTCTGGTCGCCGGTGAGCATGACGGTCCGGATGCCGGCGTCGTGGAAGTCGCTCATCAGCTCGCGCATGCCGCTGCGCAGGGGATCCGCAATGCCCGTGAGGCCGAGCCACGTGAGCTCGCCGTCGGCGGGACCGCCGATGCCCTCGCCCTCGCGATACGCGATCGCGAGCACGCGCAGCGCCTTGCCGGCCATGCGGTCGTTGGCCAGCTGCAGCTTCCGGCGCCCGCGCTCGTCGATCTCGACGCGCTCGCCGTGCTCGATCCGCCAGCGGCAGAGCCGGGCGATGTCGCTGGGGCGGCCCTTCACCGCGAGCATCTGCCGACCGTCCTCGAGCTCGTGCAGCGTGGACATGTAGGCGCGCGACTCGGTGCGGTACTCCGTGTGCGCCACGGGGTGCGTCTCGCGGAGCGTGTCGACGTCGACGCCCGACTCGATCGCGAGGCTCACGAGCGCCGTCTCCGTGGGCGAGCCCTCGAGTCGCGTGCGTCCGTCGCTCTCGTGTTGGACCACGACCTCGTTGCAGAGCGCGGAGACCGCGAGCAGGCGGTCGAGGCCCGTCAGGCCGCGTGACTCGTCGCTGCGCAGCCGCGCCTCGGTCACCAGCTCCGGCTCGACCCCGACGACCATGTCGACGACCATCATGCGGTTGCGGGTCAGCGTGCCCGTCTTGTCGAGGCAGAGCGACTGCACCGAGCCGAGCGTCTCGACGGCCTCGAGCTGACGGATCAGCACCTTGCGTCGCCGCATGCGCGCGACACCGAGCGCGAGCGTCGTCGTGGCAACCATCGGCAGGCCTTCCGGCACCGCCGCCACGGCCAGCGAGCTGGCCGTCTTGAGCATCTCGACCACCGGGTGCCGGCGTAGCAGACCGATCAGGAACACGCCCCCGCAGAACGCGCCCGAGAGGATGCCGAGCTGGCGGCCGAGACCGGCGAGCTGGCGCTGGACGGGGGTCTCCGGCGGGCGCGCGGTCCCCACCAGGGCCTGGATCCGGCCGACCTCCGTGCTGCCCCCCGTGCCGACCACGACGGCGCTGCCCGAGCCGCCCGTGACGGCCGTACCCCGGTAGACCATGTTGGTGCGGTCGCGCAGCGGCGCGGCCTCCTCGAGGCGCTTGGCGGCCTTCTTCGACGGCAGGCTCTCGCCCGTCAGGGGGGACTCGTCGATCGTGAGGCGGGTGGCCTCGAGCAAGCGCGCATCTGCGGCCACCATCGATCCCGGAGCGAGCAGCAGGATGTCGCCCGGCACGACCGTCGCTTGGTCGATCGTCTGCTCCTCGCCTTCACGCATCACCGTCGCCGGCGGCGGGTCGCCCGAGAGCAGCGTCGTGATCGTGCGCTCGGCCTTGCTCTCGGTTGCGTAGCCGATGCCCGCGTTGATCGCGACGACGGACAGCACGGCGGCGGCGTCGGCGAGTCCGCCGGTCGCAACCGAAAGCGCGGCCGAGCCCACGAGCATCGCGACGGGCAGCGTGGTGAACTGCTCGACGAAGATCGAGAGGCCGGAGCGCGGCTCGATGGCGGCCGACTCGTTGCGTCCCACCTCGAGCAAGCGCTTCGCGGCCACGGCCTGCGTCAGCCCCTGCTCCGTCGACTTCCACGCCGTGAGCACGTCTTCGACCGTCAGCGCGTGCCACGACGGCGCGTCCGGATCGGGCGGTGCGGTCTTCGGCTGCTCCCCGTTTCGGCGTCGGCTGCGCTTGGCCGGCGCCGTCTCGTCCGCGTCCTTGGTGGCTCGCTCCGACCCGTTGCGAGCGAGGCGCTCGGCCAGCGAGAGGATCCCACTCGCGCCGCCGGTGGGATCGAACTCGATCACCGCCGAGCGCGTGGACCGGCTGATGCGCACGCGCCGCACGCCCACGACGGCGGCGAAGGCGTCCGAGGCGTGGCGTCCCTGGAGCACGTGCAGCGAGTCGAAGCGGATGCGCACCCGGCCCGGGATCGTGTGCACGACCTGTGCGCGATTGCCGCTCGTCTCCCTCCCGAACATGGGTCCCTTCGCTACTCCGGCTCGACCACTCCGGCGTCCGGTGCGTCGTCGCCGACGACCTCACCCGGTTCGGACCCGCCGGCGGCGCCCGCCTGGCTCATCAGGCCCCACGTCGCGTAGGAGTACCAGAGCAGCGTGTACCAGTTGGGCATCGGGAGCCCGCGACGCAGCACGAGGCGTCGCAGCAGATCGACCGCGCCGAGTGCCCCAAAGGTGAGGGGGACCATGCGCTTCAGCCGGCTCGGATCGGAGGTGAGCTCTGCCAGCCAGGCCATCACCGGCGCCCAACCGGCTTCGTCGTCGGGAGCAGGAGGCTCGCGGTCGGCGGCGGCTGCCGCGGCCGCGACGGCCTCGTTCTTCGGGCGCGCCGGCTCGGCGGCGGGCGGCGGACCGACTGCGCCGTTGCCTCCCGAGGCCGCGGCCGTCGACTCGAGCGAGGGTAGGAGGTCTTCGAGGGCGGCTTCCATCGCCTCGTGCGCATCGGGGTCGTGATGCAGCACGAGCGTGCCGGTCGCCACGTTGGACTCGACGCGGCTCACGGACGGGAGCACCGACAGGCGGGCTTCCAGCAGGGCGGCCGCCTCGTCGTTGTTTCGGAGGCTCGGAACGCGCACGCGGATGCGCCCCGGAATGGAGTGGAGCACAGCCGCGACTTCCACTGTGCGTTCCTCCCTTCGATCAGTTGGTGACGGGCGTGCCGGCGTCCGGCGGGGTCGGCGTCTCGACGCGGGCCTTTGGCGCGGCCTTGCGCTTCGCCGCCTTGCGCTTGGCGGCCTTGCGCTTGCGCGCGGCGGCGGGCTTCTTCGCGGGCGGCTCGACCGCGGCGCCGTTCTTCAGCGAGTCCGCGTCAGCTGCGGGCGGCGCGGCTTGGGGGGGCGCGTCGGGCGCCTCGGCCTCGGTGGCTGCCGGCTTCGCTTCGACCTCGGCTTCGGGCGCCGCCTCGGCCTTAGTCTCGGGCGCCGGAGCGGCCGCGGCCGCCGTGGCCGTCGCTGCGGCTGCAGCCGCGGCGGCGGCTGCCTCTTCGCGCTCCATGCGCACCTCGGCGAGGAGGTCGCGCCAGCGCTCCAGCGCTTCGGCGGGCCCCATGGAGACCTTGTCCATGAGGTCGTAGTAGGCGTGCACCAGCGCCTTGGCGAGCGGGCGCTTCTCGGCGTCCGGACCGCCGTTCGTCGTCAGATAGCGAGCGACGGCAGAGACGCCGATGCCGATCAGGACGCCGGGGAGCAGGTCTCTCATCGCCATGTCCCGGGTCCTCCATGTGCCACGTCAATCAGCCACGCGGGACCGCTCGGACATGGGCGTGCGGTCCACGCAGGGCATGGTACTCCGGACGTACACGGCGCGTCTGCCCTGGACCGGCCCGGACCGGACGCGCGTGACGACGCCCAGGAGGCGGGACGATGGCCAAGCGGACCTACGAAGTACCGATTCCCCAGGGCGTCGAGCCCGAAGAGGGCCTCGCCGAGGCCCGCGACAAGGCCAGCGGCGTCGGCATCACCATCAAGGGCGACACCGAGAGCGGCTCCTTCAGCGGGGCGGCCTCCGGGTCCTACGAGCGGCACGGGGACGTCCTCCGCTTCCAGGTGGACAAGAAGCCGTTCATCGTGACCTGGGGCATGATCGAGAAGGGGCTCGCAAAGGTCTTCGGGGACGTCACCGTCGTTTCCTGACCGGTCCGAGCCGCCTCGCGTGGGACGGCCCTAGGCCTTCGCGGCGGCGCGCTTCTTGGGCGCCCGCTTGCGCGTCGTCTTCTTGGCCGCCGGCTTCTTCGCCGCCGGCTTTCTTGCGGCCCGCTTCTTCGCCGGGGCGCGCTTCGTCGCCGCCTTCTTGCGCGTCGCGCGCTTCTTGGCCGGCGCCCGCTTCGCGGCGGCCTTCCGCTTCGGGGCCTTCTTCCGCGTGGTCTTCTTCCTGGGGGTCTTCCGCTTGGCGGCCTTCTTCGGGGGCGCCTTGCGGGTGGTCTTCTTCTTGGCCTTGGCTTTTGCCTTCTTGGCGGCTGTGGCCTCCTTCTTGAGGTTCGCGAGCTTGGACGCCGCCTTCGCGAGCTTCTTCTCGAGCTCGGCGACCTCCTTGCTGGCCTCGGCCTGGGCCTTCGCCAGACGCGCCTCCGCGTCCCCGCGCACCTTGTCGACCAGGTCGCCGGCGCGCTCCTTGAGCTGCTGCAGGCGCGGGCGGGCCTTCTCCTCGAGCTCCTTGCCCTTCTCGGCGAGGGTGTGGAAGAGCTTGCCGCCCTGCTCCTTCGCCGTGCCGAGGGCGCCGAGGCCGGCCAGCCAGATCTTGTGTGCCGACTCCTTGATCTCGTCGGTCACGTGGCGTTCGCCCTTCTTCTTCCCCGCCTTGTTCTTCGAGGCGCTCTTCTTGGCGGCCTTCTTCACCTTCTTCTTGTCCTTCTTCTTGCTCGGCTTCTTGGCCATCGGGTTCGTCCCTCCGAATTCCGGCCCGTGCTCTCGCACGCCGCGTGCCTACGGGGCTCTCTGCCGCCAACGCCGCCGGTGCGCCCTTCGCGCCCGGCCCCCTTCCCCGGCTCTGTGGCAATTCGCGCAAAGCTGGGGCAGGTTGCGCAGGGGAGTATTCCAGCACGGGCGTTGGAGCGCTACCGCCTCGCTGGACCGCGGTTCGCATGTGCTTCGCCGCCCCTGATACCCTGCCACGCGTCAGGAACACCCCATGTCGGACCCCAACCAAGACATCGAACCCCTCGAGCCGCGTCTGCCGGACCGCGTAAAGAAACGCGTCGAGGCCGCCCAGCGCGCGATCGACGAGTTCGAGAGCTGCCACGTCAAGTGCGGCTTCATCGGGATGAGCGGTGTGGGGAAATCCTCACTGATCAACTCCCTGGCGGGGGAGCGCATCGCCAAGGTCGGCATCGTGGAGTCCACGACGGAGCCCCAGGCGTTCCAGCACGGGGGCGTGACCTTCGTCGACCTGCCGGGCTGCAGCACGATGTCCTGGCCGCTCGAGACCTACGCGAAGCGGCTCGACCTGCCCTCCTTCGACTTCTTCGTGCTCGTGACCGCGGGGCGGTTCTTCGAGGACGACCTCCGGCTCTACGACGAGCTGGTCCACGTCCACAAGAAGCACGTCTTCGTGGTGCGCAACAAGTTCGACCAGGACGTGCGCGACGCCAAGCGCGAGCACGCCTGGACCCCCGAGCGGGCCGCTGACGAGGTCCGTGAGAACCTGGCCGAAAACCTCGAGAAGTGGGGCATCGTCCCCGACGTCGAGCTCTACCTCGTCTCGGCCCTCCGGCCCAACTGGTACGACTTCCGATCCCTCCGCGAGGCCTTGCTCGGCGCCGTCGACGGCGTCAAGCGCATGCGCATGCGCGCTGACATCAGCGCGTGGGGGAAGTCGGAGATGGCCCAAAAAAAAGTCCTCGCTGACGGGCGCGTGAAGCGATACGCGCTCGCCAGCGCCGCCAGCGCACTCAGCCCGATCCCGGGGACCGATGTGCTCATCGATCTCTCGCTGCTCATGAAGATGAACCACGAGATCATGCACATCTTCGGGCTCACCGAGAAGCAGGCCGAGTACCTCGGCACCTTCGGCACGAACGCCAGCGCAATGGCCCAGCGGCTGATCCGCGACCTCGGCAAGCTCGCGTCCAAGGAGGCCGTCACCGCCGGCGTGAAGCAGCTCTCCACGGGCCGCTCCGCCGCCCAGCTCGCCAAGTACGCCGGCCCGATCGGCTACGCCATCGGCGCCTCCGTGTCCGGCGCGATCGGCTACAGCATGACGATGCGCTACGGCCAGGGCGTCACGAAGGAGTGCTACTACGACGCGCTCTCGCTGATCGAGGCAGTCGCCGAGGACATCCTCGAGGAAGAGAAGGAGCTCGAGGCCTACGCCTGAACGGCGTCAGGCGCCGGCACCGCTCCGCTCGAACGCCTCCTTCAGGCTCTCTGTCATGCGCCGCAGGTCGTCTGCGCACTGGCCGGCGATCCACTCGATGCCGACCAGGCCCGCGCGGCGCCCCTGTTCGGCGTAGCGGATCAGGCCGTCCACGAGGTGCGCGCTGACCATCCCGATCGTCGTCTCGCCGCAGGCCGTGCAGGTTGCCGTGCGCGGCGTCTGCAGCAGGAAGGACATCTGCCCGAAGACGCTGCCCGAGCCCAGCTTCGCCACCGGCCGGATGCCGCCCTCGCCCTGGACGCGGACCTCGACCTCGCCGTCGAGCAGCATGTAGAGCCCGTCGGGCTGCTCGCCCTCGGTCAGCACCGCCATGCCGTCGTCGAAGGTGCGCACGACCACGCGTTCGCCGAGGCCGTGGTAGAGCTCGTGTCCCAGAGGCATGAGCAGGTCCGCGAGGAGGCGCACGTCGCGCATGTTCTCCTCGGTCGTCTTGTGCTCGGGGCCGCGGCCCGCGTACGCCCGCGCGGGCATCACCTGGATCGGCTGGGTGGGGCGGCAGTCGTGCGAGCTGAGCGCGCAGAGCGCGCTGATGACCTCGAGCTCGGGGTCGTCGTCGATGTTCTCGATGCGCACGGCGGATCCCGCGCGGACGCGACCGGCGATGAGCCGACCCAGGGAGAGGAAGAGCCGCGCCGTCGTGCCGGGATGCGCCTTCCACAGGCCCTCGTCGACCTCGCTGCGGTCGAGCGTCTTGAGGGTCACGGCGTCGCGCGCGAGGAGCTGGGTGCCGGGGGCGCGCCCGTCGACGAAGCCTTCTTCCGCGAGGAACTCGCCGGGACCCAGCTCGCGCAGCTCGAGCACGCCGCGGGAGGTCGGCATCAGCACGGCCACCGTGCCCGACTCGATCAGCCCCAGCGTGGTGTCCGGCAGCTCGATCGCGCTGCCTGCATCGACGGACCGGGTCTGCATCGCGCCGGTGAGATGCGTCCAGTCGGCGTCGGTGAGGTCGGGCGCCAGGCTCTTCTGGAGGTCGGTCACGGTCGGGATCCTCAGCGGCCCCGCAGCCTACCGGGATCGGGTCGCGGGCGCAGGGGCCGTCCGCCCCGGGCTCGACAGCCGCACGCCCACTCTCGGAGAAGCCACCGCGGCCCGCACCCGATCGGTAGACTCCTGAACCTGCGACGCGCCGCGCGTCGAGATCGGAGTTCCCCATGAAGCGCCTCGTCTCCTCCTCGCTCCTCCTCGTGCTCCTCTTCGCCGGGACCTCCCGCATGGCCGCGTCGCACTGCGAGGTGCCCTGCGGCGTGTTCGACGATCCGATGCGCTTCGAGAAGATGCTGGAAGACGTGGCCACGATCCGCAAGGCGATCAAGGGCATCCAGGACATGGCCGGCAAGAACGACGCCAAGTCCGTGAACCAGACCACGCGCTGGGTGGTCACGAAGGGTGAGCACGCGGTCAAGACGCAGCACACCATCGCCCAGTACTTCATGGCGCAGCGCATCAAGCCGGCGAAGGACGAGGCCGGTCAGGCGAAGTACCTCGCGAACCTGACGGCCGCGCACGCCGTGATGATCGCCGCGATGAAGTGCAAGCAGGACGCCGACCCGGCTACGGCCGACACGCTCGAGGCGGCCATCAAGACCTTCTACAAGGCCTACTTCGGAAAGGCCTACGGCGAGAAGTAGTCCGTCGGTCTACGCGAGCGCAGGCAGGTCGATCCCGAAGCGGGTGCCCTTCGGGCCCGACTCCACCCGGATCGAGCCGCCCAGGCGTCGCACGGCCTGGCGCACGATGAACAAGCCCACGCCGCGTCCGCCGTCCTTGGCGTCGCCGGTCACGAACGGCCGGAAGATGCGCCGGCGCAGGTGACCGGGGATGCCGGGGCCGTTGTCCTCGACCTCGATCCGCAGCGCATCCTGATCCCG
>JASJAY010000196.1 GCA_030066775.1 Planctomycetota bacterium | reverse complement strand
GAATCCCGCCTGGGTCGTGGTGAGGAGCCCCAAGAGGACGATGCCGAGGGGCGCCAGGATCCAGACGAGGTGCCGCCGCTCGGGGCGGCCCAGACGACTGGGCACCCAGGCGGCCAAGAGGAGCAGGAGTCCGAGCGCGGCGCCGAGGGCGACCTTGCGCAGGACGTAGCCGGCCCCGAAGGCGGGCGCCCCCGTCACCAGCGGCTCGCCGGCGGCGAAGACGGCGGCGGCGAGCACGGCGGCGGTCCACGCGGGCCATTCCCGCGGTGCGGTGTCGTCCAGATGCGGATAGGCGCCGGTCGTCATTCCTGCATGGGACGCCGCGCGCCCCGGGGTTCCCTCCGGATCACTCGAACAAGGCGGCGGCGAAGGCCTTTGCGTCGAACGGCTCGATGTCGTCCATCTGCTCGCCGAGGCCGACGAACTTGACCGGTACGCCGATCGTGTCGCGGATCGCGAGCACGGCGCCGCCCTTGGCGGTGCCGTCGAGCTTCGTGACGAAGAGGCCCGTCACGCTGGCCGTCTTGTGGAAGAGCTCCGCCTGGCGGATGGCGTTCTGGCCCGTGGTCGCGTCGAGCACGAGGATCACCTCGTGCGGCGCGCCGGGGATCGCCTTGCCGGCGACGCGCTTGATCTTCTCGAGCTCGGCCATGAGGTCCTGCTGCGTGTGCAGGCGACCGGCCGTGTCCAAGATGATGTAGTCCGCGCCGCGCGCGAGGCCCGCCTTGCACGCGTCGAACGCGACGGCGGCCGGGTCCGCGCCCGTGGCCTGCTTGATGATCTGCACGCCGTTGCGCTCGCTCCAGATCGTGAGCTGCTCGACGGCGGCGGCGCGGAACGTGTCGGCCGCGCCCAGGATGACGTTGTTGCCCTGCTGCTTGAGGTAGTTCGTGAGCTTGCCGATCGAGGTCGTCTTGCCGGAGCCGTTCACGCCGCAGACGAGCACGACGGTCGGGCCCTCCTCGGCGCGGCGCATCTCCGTGCCGCCCATCTCGAGGCGCTCGTAGATCTGCTTCTGCAGGAACGGCTGCAGGTCGGCGGCGTCCTTGAAGTCGCCGGCCTTCCAGCCGGCGCGCACCTCCTCGATGAGGGCGTCGGTGGTGGTCGGCCCGACGTCGGCGAGGAGCATGATCTCCTCCATCTCCTCGAGCAGGTCCTCGTCGATCTTGCGACCGAGGGTGAGGATGCTCTTGAGCCCGCCGAAGAGGCGGGAGCGCGTCTTGCCGAGGCCGCGCTTGAAGCGGCTGAACAGACCCATCGTGCTTCCCTTCAAGACAGCCCGCGATCGCGTCGGATGCGATCGAGGATTCCGTTGACGAACGCGCCCGACGCCTCGGTGGAGTAGCGCTTGGCGAGCTCGATGGCTTCGTTGATCGCCACGCGCATCGGGATGTCCTCGGCGAAGAGGAGCTCGTAGACCCCGATGCGGAGGGCGTTTCGGTCCATCACCGCCATGCGCTCGAGCTCCCAGTTGCGCGCGGCGTCGCGCAACAGGTCGTCGATCTCGCGGCGGTTGGCGCGCACGCCGTCCACGACGCGCGCGGCGTAGGCCTTCGCCTCGTCCGCTCCGCTCTTGCCGTCGAGCGCCTCGCTCAGGTACTGGTCCAGCTCCTCGCGATAGGCGTCGTCGTGGAAGTCCATCTGGAAGAGGAACTGGAGCGCGAGCTCCCGTGCGCGGGTGCGGACCCTCATGGCTTCCGGCGCTCCTCGAGCGCGCGGTAGGTGAGCGCCATCTGGAGCGCGGCCTCGGCCGCTTCGATGCCCTTGTTGCCGCCCTTGCCGGTCGCTTCGCCCGAACGCGCGTCGGCCTGCGCCTGCGTTTCGGCCGTGATCACGCCGAGCCCGACGGGGATGCCCGTCTCGAGCGCGACCTGCATGAGGCCCTCGCAGCAGGCGCCGGCGACGTAGTCGAAGTGGGCCGTCTCGCCGCGGATCACGCAGCCGAGGGCGACGATCGCGTCCGCGTCGGCGGCGCGCGCGACCCACCCCGCGGCCTGGGGCAGCTCGTAGGCGCCCGGCACCTCGACGACCGTGATGTCGGCATCGGCCACGCCGCCTTCGAGGAGCGTCGCGACCGCGGCGTCCCTGAGGCGCCCGACGACCTCGCCGTACCAGCGCGTCACGAGCACGGTCACGCGGAGTCCGCTGGCATCGGAGCTGGATTCGACGGTCGTCGGCATGCGGAAAAGACCCTCTCCCCGGACGTGGCCGGGGGGGCGGGATCGTACCGCCGCGGAAGGGGGCCCGGCTACTTGTCCGAGAGGCAGCGCAGGAGCTCGGCCGGGGAGTCGGGGCCGAACACGACGGGGCCGTTCTCGGGGAGTCCGAGCTCCTCGTACGTGTACTGCTTCACGGCGCCGGACGTGAATCCGAGGATCACCACGCCCTCGATCTGCGCGTCGGCCAGGATCGGCACCCCGCGGTCGAGCGCCTCGGGGGTCACCGCGCACGCGCCGGCGGCGTTCAAGCGGCCGGCGTGGCTCGTCAGTGCCGAGACGTCGCGCCCCGCGGCCAGGGCCTTGCGGGTGAGCCCCTCGTAGGCCGCGAGGTCCATGGCCTGGAACTGCTCGTCGAGCGCCGGGCTCCACAGGATCTCGAGCTGCTCCCGGCGCGTGGCCGCGAGGTCGCCGAAGGCCACGGACGCCACCACGAAGCGTTTGCCTTCGTAGGGCATGACCGCCCAGCCCTTCTCGGACTCCGTGGCCCGGACGACCATGAACATCATCAGCGATCGCAGTCGGTCCATCGACTGGGCGATCTGCTTTTCGCGCTGGGCCGCCTGCTCGGTCTGTGCCTGCAGGACGAAGTAACCGCCGATGGCTGCGATGAGCACCACCACGAGGGTCGCGAGCATGGTCAGGCGGATGGGACACCTCCCCGGGTCGGGGCCTCCATCCTACGCCAACGGGCCGCGTCCGGTTTTCGGCGTCCGCGTCACGTTCTTTCACCCCCTCGGTGCGCGGTTCCGTACGATTCGGCCATGCACTCCGTCGAAGAGGCGCTGGAGGCAGTACGCAAGGCGGCATCGAAGATCCGCCCCGAGGTGCGCGTGCTGCCGCTCGAAGACGCGTTCGGCCGCGTGCTCGTGTCCGACGTCGAGATGGACCACGACATGCCGCCCTTCGATCGCGCGACGATGGACGGGTTCGCGCTGCGCGTGGCCGATGCCGAGCCCGGGGCGACGCTCGACGTCGCGGGCGTGATCGCCGCCGGCGATGCGCCGGGCTTCGAGCTCCCCGAGGGCGCGGCCGCGCGGATCATGACGGGCGCGCCCGTGCCGCCGGACGCCGACTTCGTCGTGCCGTTCGAGTGGACGACCCACACCGACGACACGGTCACGATCGACGAGATGCACCCGGGGCCCAACATCGCCAAGCGCGGCAGCCTGCGCCAGGCGGATGAAGTCGTCGGCGACGTCGGCCAACCGCTCACGGCCGCCGCGATCGGCGCGCTCGCCGCCGCCGGTGCCGCCGAGGTCGAGGTCGCCGTGCGGCCGCGCGTCGCCATCCTCGGCACGGGCAGCGAGCTGGTCTCGATCGACGAGGTGCCGGGGCCCGGCAGCATCCGCAACTCGAACGCGTACTCCCTCGGCGCCCAGGTCACGCGCGTCGGCGGCGCGCCGCTCGACCTCGGCTTCGCCACCGACGACGAGGAGCGCCTGCGCGGCAAGGTGCACCAGGGGCTCGCGGGCGACGTCCTGCTGCTCTCCGGCGGCGTCAGCCAGGGTGACTTCGACCTCGTGCCCAAGGTGCTGGCCGAGGAAGGCGTGAAGGAGATCTTCCACCGCTGGGCGGTGCAGCCGGGCGGCCCGCTGTGGTTCGGCGCGAAGGGCGACACGCTCGTCTTCGGCCTGCCGGGCAACCCCGCCGCGACCTTCGTCGGGTTCGAGCTGCTCGTGGTGCCCGCGATCCGTGCGTACCTCGGGCTGCCCGTGCGTTCGCGCCCGACCGTGCGCGCGCGCTACACGGGCCGCATGGGCGGTCCGGCCAAGCGCCGGCGCTTCCGACCCGTGGCGCTGTCCACGGACGACGCGGGCCAGCTCGTCGCCGACCCGCTCGTCTGGCGCGGCAGCGGCGATCCCTTCGTATTCACCTCCGCTGACGGACTCGTCGTGCTGCCCGAGAACACGGAGCCCGCCGAAGGCGAGCCCGTGCTCGAGGTGATCCCCGTCTCCGACGCCTCCTGGCTTTGGGGTCGCGCATGACCGACGCGTCGGTCCCCGACGCGCCCCCGCCGCCGTCCACGCCCGGGTGGGGCGCGCGCCTCTTGCGCATTCCGCTTGCCTACGTGCATCCGGGCGCGCTCGGCTGCCTCGGGCTCGTGGTGCTCGGCTTGGCGCTCGACTGGCTCGCGCTGCCGCCCGGCCCGTTCCCGTACGCAATCCTCGTCGCGGACGTGCCGTTCCTGCTGCTGCTCTGGAAGGACGGCGGCCGGCGCTGGAAGCGCTGGGCGTTCCTCTACGGCGCGTTGCACTACGGCTTCGCCACGCGCTGGCTGGTCGAGGTCCACGTCGGCCAGGTGCCGACGCTCATGGTGATCCTCGGGCCGATCTACGTGATCCTCGGCGGGATGATCCGCTGGTTCGTGCGCGGCGGCGTGCCGTACGTGCTCGCGGTCGGTCTCGGCGTCGTCTTCGAAGAGCTGCTGCGCACGTGGTGGATGGGCGGCATGCCCTGGCCGGCGCGCTCGCTGTCCTTTGCCGCCGGATCGGGGCTCGACGTGTTCCTGCCGGCCGCGTCGCTGCTCGGGGCGTACGGCCTCTCGTTCCTCGCCGGCACGACGAGCGCCGTCGTGTCGGGCATCCCGCGATGCCTGACGGCGCCTGAGGCGGAACGCGCGTTCTTGCGACGGCGCGTCGCCGTGGCCGCGCTCTTCCCTCTGTTCGTCGCGCTCGTCCTGGGCTACGTCGCCTACGACCGGGGCAACGCGTTCGAGGTCGCCCAGCGCGAGGGCCGCGCGTGGCAGACCTACGAAGAGCTGCTCGTCGTGCAGGGCAACATCAGCCAGTCGCTCAAACACAAGCGCAAGGGCGAGGGCGGAGAGAACGCGTCCGAGACGATCTTCCGGCGCCATCTCGACATCACGAAGGCAGGCATGGCCGCCGACCGCGAGAACGAGGTCTTCGGGATCCTCTGGCCCGAGACGATGCTGCCGTTCCCGCTCGTCTCCCCCGGCGTCGCGGCGCGCTTCCCCGGACAGTGGCAGAGCTACGTGAACGTGGTCACGCGCATGAAGCGCGAGGTCCCCGAAGCCCGTGACGCCACCTGGCTGATCGGCGCGATCCACCTCTTCGAGCGCGAGGGCGACCCGCCGTTCGCGCAGCTCTTCGACCACGGCACGTACGACTCGCTCTTCCAGCTCGAGCCCCAGTTCGCCCCCGAGCCGGGCGGAGCGGCCCCGCGGCCCCGGCCCGAGGACCCGAACTGGTTCCCGCCCTGGGAGCGCGCGCGCCACGACAAGGTCGTGCTCGTGCCGGGTGGCGAGTACACGCCGCTGGGCGAGGTGTTCCCGGTCCTGCGCCTCGCGCGCAACTTCGTCTCGGTCATCCCCGAGCTCGATCCCGGTCTCTACGAGCAGAAGCCCATGCGCATCTGGGAGGGCCAGCGCTGGTCGATGCGGGACCGCCAGGCGCGCACGCGCAAGCTCGAGGCCGGCACGGTCATCTGCTTCGAGCTCGCCTTCCCCGCGCGCTGCCGCTACTGGCGCCGCGCGGGGGCGCACGTCCTGATCAATGCCGCCAACTACGGCTGGTTCGGCAAGACGAGCTTCCGCGCCCAGATCCGGGCGTTGGCACGGCTGCGCGCGGCCGAGCTCGCGATGGGGGTGGTGATGGCCGGCAACACGGGGCCGACCCTCTTCTTCGACCCGCTGGGCCGGCCCTACGGCCGGTTCCACGGCATGAAGGGAGAGGGCGACGAGCCCGCGGGCGCGGACGGCACCACGCATCGCTCCGGCTGGGTCTCGGCCAAGCTCTGGGCCGACAACAGCGTGACGCCCTACACGGCCTGGGGCGATCTGCCCTTCACGGGGCTCCTGATCGTGCTCAGCGTCTTCGCCTGGGCCCGCGGACGGGCGCTGCGCCGGGCCGCCGAGGCCGCCGGGGCCGGGAATTGAGCCCTGCGCGCGGCCCCAGGGCCGCTCGTAGCCCCCTCGATCGACGCAAGTCGATGAGAAGGCATTGGTTAGGCTCGCATCGCGCCTACAATCAGGGCTTCTGGCGGGTCGAAATCCTTTGACTCGCCCTAACCCTTTTGTGATAAACCGCCCGCACACACCGTGGTGTCGACCCGGGAGGGGGTCGGCGCCGAGTTCACGTGTGTTTCCAGCAGGGATGCGCACCTCGGGACGAGGTGACGCAAGGAGATTCTGATGAGCACCGTCGCCAAGATCCTCATCGTCGTGAACCTGGCTCTTGCAGCCCTGTTCCTCGGCTCCGCGTCCACGTACTTGAACAACCAGGACCACTGGCAGGACAGGTACAACAAGTTGGATGCGGATCTCACGGAACAGCTGAACACGCAGAAGAGCCTCGTGAAGCAGACCGAGGGTGAGCGGGATCAGGCTCGTACCAGCCTGAGCCAGACCGAAGCCAAGCTCGCCACGGCCACGACCGAGTCGGCCCGTTACCAGGCCGAGAACCAGTCGCTTCGCAGCGCGTACGACCAGAAGACCGCGCAGCTCACGCGCGCCGCCGCCGCTCTCGAGCGGCTGTCCGGCACCGTGGACAGCAACCGTCAGCTGATCGACCAGCTGCAGAGCGAGACCAACCGTCTCAACGACGCGCTGAACGCCACCCAGCAGGCGCGCAACGCCGCCATCGAGCAGGTCGCTCGTCTCGACATGCAGCTGCAGAACGAGACCGAGAAGAGCAAGTCGCTCGAGGGCCGCGTGTCGAGCCTCAACGAGAGCCTCGAGCGCGCGCAGTTCGAGATCGCCGCGTGGCACAAGCGCTACCCCGGCGACGAGATCATGGGCGCCGAGCAGCCGACCCACGGGGGCATGGTCCTCGCGGCGAACGACGAGGCCAACGTGGTCGTGATCAGCCTGGGCGCCGAGGACGGCGTCAAGGAAGGCTTCCAGTACGTCGTCTCGCGCGGTGACAAGTACGTCGCCACGATCAAGATCCGCGACGTGCAGGCCAAGCAGTCGGCCGGCTTCTCGGTCCGTGACGTCCAGCAGATGGCGCCTCAGAAGGGCGACCGGGTCGCGAGCAAGTAGCTCGAGGACTCGCGAAAGGAGCCCCCATGGCACGCGACATCTACGAAGACTACGACGAGGGCGAAGCCCCCAAGGACGCGATCCCGACGATCCTCGCGGTCGTGACCACGATCATCCTGTTGGTCTCGGTCTACATGGTCCAGCAGGCGCTCGGTGATCACTTCGGCGAAGGCATGCTGGCTGACAAGCCGGCCCCGGGCGGCACCGAGTAGCGCCCGCTAGAGCGAAGGCAGCCTCGAAGGCGCCGGGTCGACCTCCCCCCATGGCGACGGTGGGGGAGCGACGCCCGGCGCCTTCGTCTAATTCTGCGCTCAGGGGCCCTGCGTCGGCCCACCGTGGGTACCGGCCGGCGGTAGTAGGGGGCGGCCCTTGTGGCCGCCCTTTCGACGTGGGTGACCTGCCACCGTGGACATCCATGCGCGTTTCCATCCAAACGCGTATGGGAACCAGTGGTTGGAGGCCATCCACGGCGCCTGGGCGGCCACAAGGGCCGCCCCCTACTACCGCA
>JASJAY010000195.1 GCA_030066775.1 Planctomycetota bacterium | reverse complement strand
ATCGTCGAGGACAACCAGGCGCAGCGCGACGCGCTCACGGCCCTCACGACGGGCTGGGGCATGCGCGTGGATGCGCTCGACTCGGGCGTCGCGGCGCTTGGGCGCCTCGACGGGGGCGCCGAGTACGACATGGCGCTGGTCGACCTGGACCTGCCGAACATGGACGGGCTCGAGCTCGCCAAGAACCTCGCCAAGCGCGAGGGCGGCGTGCCCTTCCCGATGGTGTTGATGGCGCCGGTGGGGCGGCGCGAGGCGGGACGGCGCGGCCAGAAGCTGGGCTACCGCTCGTTCCTCACGAAGCCGATCAAGCAGCGCTTCCTGCTCGACGTGCTGACGCACGCCGGGGGCGACATCGCCGACGCCGTGCGCGAGCCCGAGACACGCTCCGATGCGAACCTCGGTGAAGAGCTCGGCCTGAAGGTGCTCCTGGCCGAGGACAACGTGGTCAACCAGAAGGTGGCGCTACGCATCCTCGAGCGGATGGGCATCCGCGCCGACCTGGCGGGCAACGGGTACGAAGCGCTACAGGCGTTGAAGCGACAGAGCTACGACGTCGTGTTGATGGACGTGCAGATGCCGGAGATGGACGGCTACGAGGCCACGCGGCGCATCTGCGCCACGTGGGACGAGTCCACGCGGCCGGTGATCATCGCCATGACGGCCAACGCCATGACGGGCGACCGCGAGCGCTGCCTCGAGTCCGGCATGGACGACTACATCGCGAAGCCGGTGCACCGGGAGCGGTTGGCGGATTCACTCCGCGCGGCGCACCGCATGCTGATCCTGCGCCGGGCGACGCCCGGTGAGGGGCGCACGAAGCTGACCGCTTGATGCGCTAGGCCGGAACGGCCTCGCCGGCGTCCTGCTTCGCGTACTCGGCCTGGAGCGCCTCGTCGATCGTGTGGTACTGGAACGGGTAGCCGAGCGCCTCGGCCTTGAGGGGCGGGACGCGCTGGCCGCTGGCGACGACCGTGGCCACCTTGCCGAGCAGGACGCGCAGGCCGATGACGGGCGTGGGCAGGAAGGCGGGGCGGCTGAGCGCCCGGCCGAAGGCCTTGGCGAACTCCTTGTTCGAGACCGGGTTGGGGCCCGTGACGTTGAGCGGGCCGCTGACCTCGTCGTTCTCCATCGCCCACTGGATCATGCCGCACACGTCGTCGACGTGGATCCACGAGAACATCTGCTTGCCGTTGCCGACGGGGCCGCCGGCGCCCATCTTGAACGGGAGCTCCATGGCCTTGAGCGCGCCCTCGCCACGGCCGATCACGACGCCCAGGCGCAGGCGCACGACGCGCATGCCGAGCAGCTCGGCCTTGCGCGCGGCGGACTCCCACTCGCGGCAGACGTGGGCCAGGTAGTCGCGGGGGGCGAAGACGGTGGCGTCGTACTCGTCCTCGCGGCAGACCGCCTCGGGATCGCGGGGGCCGTACCAACCCACTGCGGACGCGGAGAGCAGCACCTTCGGCGGCGTCTCGAGCTCGCCCATGGCCTCGACGAGCGTGCGCGTGCCGACCACGCGGCTGTCGCGGATCTCCTTCATGTAGCGCCCGCTCCAGCGCTTCGAGAAGAGGTTGGCACCGGCCATGTTGATGACCGCCTCGGCGCCCTCGATGCCCGCCTTCACCGACTCCACGTCGTAGAGGTCGTACTTGATGATGGTCACGCCGCCGGGGAGGACCTCCTCCGCCTTCTTCTCGTTGCGGACGAGCACCGTCACCTCGTGACCGGCGTCCAGGAGCTTCGGAACGAGACGCGTGCCGACGAACCCAGTGCCGCCCGTGATCGCGATCTTCATCGTGGTTGTCCTCTATCCCTCGTCAGGCCGGGTCGTGCGTGACCCGCTTCTTCGACGGCTCCGGGTCGGAGTCGGTGTCAGGCGTGTTCCGGAGCATCCCGAGGCCCACCAGCAAGAGGACCGCGGAGGCCACGGCGTACGGAATCCAGGGCTCGCCATGCTGCCGCAGCACGAAGCGGAAGTACACGAAGAGCACCCAAACGTTGACCGAGAGGAAGACGCAGACCTTGCCGGCGGCGCGGCCCGATTCCTCGCGCAGCTCGGGCGTGTCCTCTTCCAGCTTCACCTCGCCGGAGTCGATGCGGGTCTGCATCTTCGCCTCGAGGTCCTTCAGGCGGTGCTTCGTGGCCCCGATCTCGGTGCGGGCAAGCACGAGCGCGTAGAAGTTGAGCGGCACGCCGGCGAAGGCGAGCACGAGCCAGGTCCAGGCAGGCAGTGCCTCCATCGCGGTGCCGCCCGAGAGGATCGAGGCCGCAACGGCCAGCAGCATGCAGATCGTCACGAGGGGGAACATGCGCCCCTTGATCCAGGCCGTGCGCAGCGGCTTCGTGTCCTCGATGCCCGCCGTGGGGCCGGACTGCTGGATCCACTTCATGCTGCCGATGAAGTGCGCCACCAGGATGCTCTGCACGAGGCAGCAGAAGAAGGCCGAGAAGAGCGCGGCGACCTGCAGGCTGCGCGAGTCGACGTGGACGCCGAGCTGGTCCACGAGGCCCAGGACCGCGAAGCCCAGGAGGACGACGAGGTTCCAGCTCGCGAGACCGGTGTAGAGACCGCGCATTGGCGCATTGTCGCGCGTCTCGGCGGGGGCTCAAATCGGGACTTGGGGGTTGGCCCTCAGCGCTTGGCCTTGCGGCGCACCCGCTTGCGCAGGGCCTCGGCCTTCGCCTTGTCGACCGTGCCGGTGGCCTCGGCGGCGGCGATCAGGTCCAGGGCCTCGTCCACCTCGGGGTCGAAGTCGCGCGGGAGGCGGTTCGTGGCGTCCCAGATGGCCGAGACCTCCTTGCGGTCGATCACGCCCGCGCGGAAGAGCTCCTCGGCCAGGTGCAGGCGCGTGCGGTAGCGGCGCGGCTCGCCCAGGCGGGGGAGGATGGCGTGCTGGTGGGTGGCGCGGCGGAGCTTGAGGGCGTACCAGCTGCTGGAGAAGGAGCGGCCCGGGGCGTCGGGCAGGGGGATGCGCGCCTCGTCGAGGCTGAAGCCCGCGCGGTAGCACTCCGCGATCACGCGGCCGGGGCCGCCGTTGGGGTCGCGGATGATGAGGCGGCCGCGCTCCTTGAGCGCCACGCGGATGCCCTCGAGGAAGCCCACCAGGGCGTCGCGCTTCACGTAGTCGATCACGTCGTTGAGGAAGACCACGTCGAGCGTGTTCTTGGGCAGCATCGGGTCGTCCGGCACGGACTGCTGGAGCTTCACGTTGCTGACCGCGTCCTTCTCCATGCGGGCCTTCACGATGGCCAGGGCGTCCGCGTCGATGTCGACGGCGTAGACGGTGCCGTGCTCGCCCACGGCGCGGGCCAGGGGGAAGGTCCAGGCCCCGCGGCCGCAGCCGAGGTCGGCCACGACCTCGCCCGGCTGGGGGGCGATCAGGGCCAGGACGGCGTCCTGGCCCTGGGGACCGTCGTCGTCCTCGGTGTGGCCCGTCTGAATGGCCAGCGGCAGCAGGAGGCACAGGGCGAGGGCAAGGGCGAAGACGAGGCGCGGTCGGGGCATGGCGGCTCCTAGGGGAGCGGCGTGCCCCGGGGGCACGGCGCTCCCGTACCCGAGATAGCACGAAGCCGGGGCGAGCGCGCGGTGCGGGGCCTACCAGCCCTCGCGGCGGCAGCGATCGGCGGGGACGCCGATCGCCTGCGCGGCCTCGAGCACGGCGTCGACGAACGCGCTCTGGCCGCAGGCGAAGACGATCGCGCGGCTCGGGTCCGTGACGCGCTCCTGGAGCGCCTCCTGGGTCAGGCGGCCGCGACGGCCGGCCCAGTTGGCCTCCTCGCCCGTCACGACGGGCTCGTAGGTGAGCCACGGGTCGGCCTCGGCCCAGGCCTCGAACTCAGCCTTGAAGAGCAGGCGCTCGGAGTTCCTCGCGCTCTCGAAGAGCACCGTCTCGGGCGCGCCCTCGAGGCGGTCGAGGGCCTCGACGTAGGCGCGGAAGGGGGTCACGCCGGAGCCGCCGCCGATCAGGATCAGCTGGTCGCCCGGCTCGTAGCTCAGGACGAACGCGCCGGCCGGAGGCTGGGTGAGGATCGTCTGGCCGACGGGCACGCTGTAGAAGGCGGGCTCCTTGTCGGGGTTCGTGCGGATCGTCACCTGGAAGGTGTGCGCCGCGGGTTCGCCGCCGGAGATCGAGAAGTAGCGCTTCGTCTCGGGATCCTCCGGATCCCAGACGCAGACGTACTGGCCCGGCTCGAAGCGGAACGCGGACGGGTCCGCACCCACGACCTCGAATCGGATGGTGCGGTCGACGGGGGTTTCCTGCAGCACCTCGACGACGCGCAGCTCGAAGTCGGCCTGTTGCTGATCACCCATCTCGGGCCTCCGGAGAGCGTTCCGGTATCCTGGGTCGCGGGCAGGGGACGGACCAGGAAATCGAACGGACATGCCGCGACTGGTGATCAAGAAGGGTGCGGGCGTCGGCCGGGACAAGGTCCTGAGCGGCGGCGTCGTCGTCGTGGGCCGCGGGCCCGGCGCCGACTTCGAGATCGAGGACAACCTCGCCTCCCGGCAGCACTTCCGCGTGATGCAGGAGGAAGGCGTCTACTGGGTCGAGGACATGGGCTCGACCAACGGCACGCTCGTCAACGGCCGGCGCACCCAGCGCGTCCAGCTGATGGACGGGGACCAGGTCCAGGCCGGCAACACCCAGGTGACCTTCGTGCAGAAGGACCTGCTCGGGGTCACCAAGCCCCCGGTCAAGCGCCCGCCCGTCGTGAAGAAGGGCAAGGCCCAGCCCACCCCGGCGCCCAAGGCGGCCCCCAAGAAGGGCTCGGCGCCCACGCCCCGCAAGCGCCGCCGGCGCTGGTAGCGACCTCACCGCGGCTGTCCAAGACAGGGGCGCCGAATCCGGGGGGAGCGCCTGCGTCTCGCCTCTGTGGGGCTTCCGGCCGGGAGTACCTTGCGCGGAGCGACCAGTGGATCGCTTCCGGAGATGCCCATGGCCTACCGCGCGCCCGACTTCTTCGACCTCGACGAGATGCTCACGGAGGAGGAGCGCCTCGTTCGCGACACCGTCCGTGACTGGGTCAGCGACCGCTTCATGCCCGTCATTGCCGAGGCCTACCGCAAGGGCACGTTCCCCGAGCACCTGATCCCCGAGATGGCCGAGCTCGGCGTGCTCGGCGGCAACCTCGACTACGGCGACTTCCCGCGCCTCGGGCCCGTGGCCTACGGCCTCGTGATGCAGGAGCTCGAGCGCGGCGACTCGGGCCTGCGCTCCTTCGTGAGCGTGCAGGGTGCGCTCGTGATGTACCCCATCTGGCGCTACGGCTCCGATGAGCAGAAGGACAAGTGGCTGCCGAAGCTGCACGACGGCTCCGCCATCGGCTGCTTCGGGCTGACCGAGCCGGACCACGGCAGCGACCCGGGCGGCATGGAGACGAAGGCCGTCGCCACCGACGACGGATACGTGCTCAACGGCGCCAAGATGTGGATCACGAACGGCAACTTGGCCGACGTCGCCGTCGTGTGGGCCAAGCTCGACGGCGAGATTCGCGGCTTCCTCGTCGAGAAGGGCATGGACGGCTTCGAGGTGATGGAGCAGCGCGCGAAGCACAGCCTGCGCGCGTCGGTCACGAGCGAGCTCAGCTTCCAGGACGTCAAGCTCGGCAAGGATGCGCTCTTGCCCGGTGCCAAGGGCCTCGGCGGTCCGCTCTCGTGCCTGAACCAGGCACGCTACGGCATCGCCTGGGGCGCCATCGGCGCGGCCATGGCCTGCTACGACGAGGCGCTCGAGTACGGCAAGTCGCGCACGCAGTTCGGCAAGCCGATCGCCCAGTTCCAGCTCTACCAGAACAAGCTCACGCACATGATCACGGAGATCACCAAGGGGCAGATGATGAACCTGCGCCTCGGGCGGTTGAAGGAGCAGGGCACCGTCACGCCCTTCCAGGTGAGCATGGCGAAGCGCAACGGCTGCTTCCACGCACTCGAGATCGCGCGCATGGCGCGCGACATGCTCGGCGCCAACGGCATCACCGACGAGTACCAGGCCATGCGCCACATGTGCAACCTGGAGAGCGTGAAGACCTACGAGGGCACGCACGACATCCACACGCTCATCGTGGGACGCGAGATCACCGGCCTCGACGCGTTCGCGTAGGGCTTAGCGCAGGCGCAGTTCGACCTCGGTCGTGTCGCCGGCGCCGACCACGATCTCCTGCCAGTCGGTGTAGACGGGCTCCTCGAGCGTGCTGGCCTTGAGCCGGTAGACGCCCGGGCGGATCCCGTACACCACGCCCTTGGCCGACAGGGTGATCGCCTTCGCGCGTCGGGCGGAGGTCAGGAGCTTCGGCTCGCGCACCTGCCACCACGCGCTCGTCGCACGGCCCTGGTGGTTGATCAGCTCGAGGCGCACCTTCTCCGGGACCTCGCCGTTCGCGAGCGCGGCCGTGTAGCTGACGAGGGCGCCGCGCTCGACGCCGATCTTCTTGAAGGTCGTGCTGCGCTCGCGCACGCGCACGATCTCGCGTGCCTCGACGAGGTGGTCGCCCGTGATCACCACGCGGATCGGGCCGATCGGCACCTTCTCGAAGCGCCAGACCATCGTCTCGCGGTCGCGCAGGCCGAGCTTCCCCGACGGCTCGTTGCCGCGGATCAGCTCGAGCGACACGGTGCAGAGGTCGGCGTCGATGGGTTCGCCGTCGGGATCGAGGGGCAGGACCTCGAGCACGCCCATGCGCGGCTTGTAGGGCTTCATCGGGTCGTGGGAGCGGCGCTTGGGCTTCGGCTTCCCGGTGTTCGTGCCCGTCAGACCGGAGTCCTCGGCGGCCATGGGGCCGTCGCCCGTCTTGGGCTCCACCGGGCCGGCCTCCTCGAGGTAGCCCGGGTCCTCGGTCGTGGGCTCCTCGCCCAGCAGGAGCCAGGCGAGCACGGCCACGAGGGCGGCGGCGGCGAGGAGGGGCAGGGCGGTGCGCACGGGGGGGAAACGAGACGCCCGCGGGCTTGTTCCCGCGGGGCCCGTCCTTTGTACCCTGCAAGCATGCGCTCCGACCTCCTCGATCAGCTGGAGATCCACCTGGCGCGCGGTCTGGTCGAAGACGCCCGCTTCGCCGACCGCACGGAGGCAACGGCGCGCGTGCTGCTCGCCGTCGAGCCCGGCGACGGGCTGGCGATGGGGGAGGTCGCGCGCCGTCTCGGGCGCGAGCCCTCGACGGCCACCCGCTTCGTGGACCGCGCCGTCGCCGAGGGGCTCGTGCGTCGCCAGGCGGGCCTGCGCGACCGGCGCCGGCGGCTCGTGGTGCTCACACCCGAGGGCGAGGTGGCGCGCGATGCGCTGCTGCGCCGGCGCCGTCAGCGCGCCGAGGCGCTGCTGACGGCGATGCTCGACTCGACCGGGCTCGGCAGCGGCCAGGTCGAGTGGTTCCTGGACGCGTTGCGCGAGGGCCTCGAGGGCGCGAGCTAGCGGTCAGTCGCCTACGGGCACCAGCTCGCGAACGATCACGCGGAAGCCTACGGTCGACGACACCGTCTCCGGCGGCAGCGTCTGCTGCGCGTCGATTGCGTCGAGGCCCTCGAGGGCCGCACCCCAGGCGGAGCCCTTCACGCGGTACTCGCCGCGGCGCGCCGTGAAG
>JASJAY010000194.1 GCA_030066775.1 Planctomycetota bacterium | reverse complement strand
GCACCGCGGCGACCATCCGCTCCTGCGCCTCGCTGATCCAGATCTCGAAGCCGTCGAGGCCCGCGTACTTGAGCGGGGCAAGCGCCATGTCGACGTCGGCGCCGGTCTTCTCGCCCATCTCACCGACCGCCGACGAGAAGCCACCCGCGCCGCAGTCCGTGACCGCGGTGAAGAGGCCCAGGTCGCGGCCTTGGAGCAGGACGTCGAGCACCTTCTTCTCGGTGATCGGATCGCCGATCTGTACGGCGCCCGAGGAGACGGTCTCGCTCTCGCTGTGCAGCTCGACGCTCGAGAACGTCGCGCCGTGGATGCCGTCGCGGCCCGTGCGTCCGCCGAACGCGACGACGAGGTCGCCGGGACGCGCGGCCTTCGCCACGTCCTTCTTCGGGATCAGCCCGACGCAGCCCGCGTACACGACCGGGTTGCCGACGTAGCGGTCGTCGAACAGGATCGCGCCGTTGACCGTGGGGATGCCCATGCGGTTGCCGTAGTCGCGCACGCCCGCCACGACGCCCTTCATCAGGCGGATCGGGTGCATGCAGCCCTTCGGCACGTCCGCGGGCGCCATGCGCGGATCGCCGAAGCAGAACACGTCGGTGTTCGCGACCGGCCGCGCGCCGAGGCCCGTGCCGAGGATGTCGCGGATCACGCCGCCGATGCCCGTGCCCGCGCCGCCGTAGGGCTCGATCGCGGAGGGGTGGTTGTGCGTCTCGACCTTCATGCAGACGCCGTCTTCGCCGTCGAAGTCGATGACGCCCGCGTTGTCCTCGAAGACGCTCCAGCACCAGCTCTTGTCGAGCCGGCGCGTGGCCTCGAAGACGGTCTCCTTCAAGAGGTTCTGGTACTCGCGCGTGCCCTCTTCGTCGGTCATGTGCACGGCGCCGGCGAGCGTCTTGTGCTTGCAGTGCTCCGACCACGTCTGGGCGATGGTCTCGAGCTCGACGTCGGTGGGCTCACGGCCGAGGGTCTTGAAGTGCGCCTGGATGGTCTCCATCTCGAGGCGTGTGAGCGAGAGCCCCATCTCGGCGGAGAGCACCTCGAGCTTGGGGCCCGAGAGCTTCTTCAGCTTGACCGTGCGGCGGCGGACCCGGCGCGAGGTCGGATGGGGGAAGTGGTAGTCCTCGACGTGGCCGGCCGACGTGTCTTCGATGACGTCGTTGCCGATGGCGCGGCGCGTGGCCTCGACCACGTCCTTGGCGCGGGCGCGCGTCCAGACGAAGTAGGTGCGCGCGCTCTGCACGCGCGTCACGTCGAGTCCGAGACCGGTGAGCGCAAGGCGCGCGCTCTCCGCCTCCGGGTTGGTGACGCCCGGCTTGCGGATCACCGTCACGAGCCGCGGCTTGATCCCGCTGACGCCGCGGATGGTGAGCGGCGCGCCGACGGCGAAGCGGTCCTGTACGGGATCGGCGAGCACGGCCTCGGCGGCCGTGTGCGCCTCGGCTTCGGAGAGGCGGCCTTCGAGGAAGAAGGTGCGCACGACGCGCACGTCCTCGATGTCCGCGAGGCCCGCCTCGATCAGGTCGTGGCGCGCTTCGAGGCCGGCGGGGTCCAGATGACCGTGCAAGAGGCCGATCTCGATACGGTGTACGAGCAGGGGGGCGGAGCGGCGGCGCGAGCTGCGGCTGGAGCGGCTGCGACGGTCTTCGGCCTCGGAAGGCAGGGCGGTTGCGTCCATTTGCGCATGGTCTCCAACCCGTTCCGAGGGAACGAGTTCGGATCCCTCATCAGGTGATCAGGGGTGCTTATCCCTGGGTCTCACGGGCATTCGTCAAGGTGCCCCGGAGGCCTCGGGCTATCATTGGCGGCCGTTCGGGGAGCCCACAGGGCCCAACAGGCAGGCTCCGCGAACGTAGGTGGCAGGAAGAAGGTCCCGGGCAACCGGCGGGAGGTCGAGCACATGCCTGATGCGTCGTCGTCCAGCACCGGTGCCGGTACCCAGAGCGGCCGCAGGAATGCGGACTACGCCGTGCTCGACTTCGAGCGGCCGATCATGGAGCTCGAGCGCAAGATCCGCGAGCTCAAGCAGATCCCCGACGTCAACCTCAACGGGGAGCTGAAGCCGCTCGAGCGCAAGCGCGACCGGCTGCTGGAAGACATCTTCGGGCGCCTCTCGCCCTGGCAGATCGTCTCCGTCGCGCGCCACCCCGACCGGCCCCAGTTCATGGAATACGTCGAGGGGATGTGCGACGAGTACGTCGAGCTCCACGGCGACCGCCTCTTCGGCGACGACCACGCGATCAGCACGGGCTTCGCCCGCATCGGCGATCGCCGCTTCCTGCTCGTCGGCCAGCGCAAGGGCCGCGACGTCAAGGAGAAGCTGCGCTGCAACTTCGGCTGCGCGCACCCCGAGGGCTACCGCAAGGCCCTCGCGAAGATGAAGCTCGCGGCACGCTTCGGCCTGCCGATCGTCACGATGATCAACACCCCGGGTGCCTACCCCGGCGTCGGCGCCGAGGAACGCGGCCAGGCCTGGGCCATCGCCGAGAACATCATGGAGATGAGCCGGCTCGACGTGCCGGTCATCTGCATCGTCATCGGCGAGGGCGGCAGCGGCGGCGCGCTGGGCATCGGCGTGGGTGACCGCGTGCTCATGCTCGAATACGCGTACTACTCCGTCATCTCGCCCGAAGGCTGCGCCGGCATCCTCTGGCACGACGGCAGCCGCGCGAAGGACGCCGCCGAGGCGCTGCGCCTCACAAGCCGCGACCTCGAGCGCCTGAAGGTCATCGACGAGGTCATCAAGGAGCCGCTCGGTGCCGCGCACCGCGATCCCTCCGCGATGATCGAGCGCCTCAAGGAGACGCTCGTCAAGAACCTCGACGAGCTCTCCGCCATGGACCCCGCCGAGCGCATGGCCAAGCGCTACGAGCGCCTGCGCGGGCTGGGCAACGACGTCGACGCCCTCGACCCGCAGCCCGAGCTGCCGGCCGGCAAGGCGCCCGCGAAGGCGAAGTCGAAGAAGAAGAAGTAGCCTTCGGCCTGCCCGCATGATCTCCGGCGGCCGCCTGCTGGTGTCGCTTGGCCTGGTGCTGCTCGCGCTCGGCGCTTGGTGGATCGCCAACGAAGCGGTGCCGGCCCCGACGCCCGCGCCGGCGGATGAACCCGCCGCGGACCGCGGGATCGACGAGGCGGCCCTGAAGCAGGACCTGCGAGCGCTGATCCAGGGTGATGGGCGCCTGCCCCCGGACTACGTCCCGAGCGGCAGCCGCTTCGCGCCTCGCGATCCGCCGGACGACCCGCGCGCCCCGACGCTGGCCGGCGCCCGGCTCGAGCCCGTCGCATCCCCGGACGGTGCGCCCGGGCTCGTCTTGGAGGTCGCGGCGGTGGCGCCCGGTTCGCGGGCGGCGGCGGCGGGGCTCTCCGTGGGGGACCGGATCCTGGAGATCGCCGGCGAGGCGCCCAGCCCGTCCGCCGTGGTGGACGCGCAGGCGATCCTTCGGAACGGGGGCCAACTGCAGCTTCGGGTTCGGCGTAGGAATGGCGAAACTGTGACACGAACGATCGAGCGCGCCGGTTCGTAGGGCCAAGGGCCCCGGCCGGCGGACGTACGGAGCCAACCATGCGACTGATGACCGCCCTCCTGGCCGTCGCCCTGCTGATGCCCGCGACGGCGTTCCTGGCCCACGCCGAGGACCCGGCGCCCGCCGAGGCTGTCTCGGATGCCGAGATCCAGAAGTTGGTCGAGCGGCTGGGCCACGACGACTTCAAGGTGCGCGAGGACGCCAGCAAGCGCCTCGCGGCGCTCGGCGACCGCGCCCGCGCCGCGCTTCAGAAGGCCGCCAAGGACAGCCAGAGCCTCGAGGCCCGTTGGCGCGCGCAGCAGCTCTTGCGCCGACTCGGCGGGGAAGAGAAGCCCAAGGCCGTCGACGAGGCGGAGGCCCCCGAGGCGCCCCGCGGCCGCGACAACCCGTTCGGCATCGACGAGGACGAGGTCGAGCGGATGAAGCGGATGATGGAGGAGTGGCAGAAGCGCCTCCGCAAGCAGTTCGAGAAGGACGGCTTCGGCGGCTCGGGCCTGTTCCCGATGATGGGCAAGGTCAAGGCCCCCGGCCTCGAGCTCACCCGGACGCGCGAGGGCGTGAAGCTCGTCGTGATCGACGAGAGCGCCGCCGGCGCCGAAGCGCGCAAGACCTACGAGGGCAAGACCCTCGAGGCCCTGCTCGAAGCGCATCCCGAGCTCGCGAAGCACAAGAGCATGCCCGAGCTCAAGGCCAAGATGAGGGACCCGCTCCAGCGGTTGCGCGATCTCCTCGGCGGCGGCCGCATCTCCATCGGTGGCCCCGGCGGTGTGTCCGGGATGCGCACGATCACGTCTGGTCAGGGCGTCGAGATCATCCAGGACGCCAACGGCGCCACGGTGAAGGTGAAGGAGAAGGACGAGAACGGCGAGTGGGTGACCAAGGAGTACACCGGCAAGTCGCTCGACGAGATCAAGGAGAAGTACCCGGAGCTGAAGGACAAGCTCGGCGGCATGCGGGTCGAGTTCCAGATCGGCAAGCCGCAGATCTTCGGCCTCGACCGCGTCCGCAAGCCCAAGCCGGCGCCCGCCGTTACGCCGAGCCGTGCCGAGTCGGCGACCTTCGGCGTGTGGTTCGAGCCGGTCGACGAGGTGCTCGCCATGCACCTCAAGCTCGCCAAGGGCGAGGGTGCGCTCGTCCAGCAGGTGGTCGACGACAGCCAGGCCGCTGCCATCGGCATCAAGCGCGGCGACATCATCGTGCGCGTGGACAAGGACCGGATCACCACAGGTGAGCAGCTCAAGCGCCTGCTCATGCAGGCCGCCAAGAACAAGGGGCCGCTCGAGATCGAGGTCATCCGCCGCGGCGCGCGCCAGGTCCTCTCCCGCTAGCGCTGCGCCGTCCGTTCCGGACGTGAGCCCCGCGAGTTACCCGCGGGCGGCCCGATAGCTGACCATGCGCTGTTGCTCGGGGTCCCAGAGCTTGAGTCGGAATGACGACAGGATCGTCCGGGCGTTCAGCTTGATCGTGATGGGGTTCTGCAGCTCGGGGATCCCGCGCATGGCCGCGGGAAGGCGATAGAACGGGATCCGCGGGTTCAGGTGGTGCACGTGGTGGAAGCCGATGTTGCCCGTGAACCAGCGCATGATCGGCCCCAGCTGGAGGTAGCTCGAGGCCTCGAGGGAAGCACTCGTGTGGTTCCACTCGGGCTTCGCGGGGACCTGCATGCCCTCGAAGTTGTGCTGGGCGTAGAACAGCCACGCCCCCGCGGCCCCCGCAATCATCATGGGCAGCAGGAACGCGAAGAAGAACACGGCGACGCCGCCGAACACCAGGAGCAGCGCCGCAACGGTGCCGTGCGCGAGCAGCGAGACCCCGCTGTCCCAGTAGCGCCGAGGCCCCTTGACGACCCGCGCGATGCCGAACGCGATCAGGAAGACGGTGAGGTAGCCGCAGAGCAGCGTCAGCGGGTGGCGCTCCACGCGGTACGTGAACCGCTGCATCCGCGTCGTGTCACGCCACTGGTCGGTCGTGAGTAGCGTGTACGTCCCACGCTGCGGGCCGTCCGTCTTCGCCGTATGCGCGTGGTGGTAGTTATGCGTCTCGCGCCACACCTTGCGCGGCGTGATGAGCACCCATCCGTAGACCTCGAGGATCGTGCGCGCGATCCGTGAGCCGCGGAAGATGGCCGCATGGTGCAAGTCATGGACGAGGATGAATGCACGGATCATCGTGAGTCCCGTCACGATCGACGCCGCAAGGCGTAGCGGCCACCACGTGACGAGCGCCGCCGCGGTCGCAGCCGCGAGCAGCACGGCGAAGGTCGAGAACAGGTGCCACCAGCTGCGGGCGCGCGACTCCACGGCGTACGGTTGCGTGGAGCGCAAGAGCGCGCGGCCGGTTCGCAGGCCAGGGGCCGGGGGGGCTTCCGCGGAAGGAGGCGTCGGTCGAGCGGGGGAGAGGATGAGGAGGCTCCATGCGGTCCGGGGACCAGGTGGGGGCGCCGTAGGGGCAACGGCCGCGGGACACGCGCGATCGTCGAGGCGGTTCCGAGAAGCGGCGAACGATGGGGGATGCGCCCCTGCGCGAGGACTGCGGAAGTGCAGTGGCATGGACGGTAGCACGGCATCCAACGTGTCGTTAACGCGGCCTCCCGGGGTGTCTAGAGCGGACAGGTCCCCAAGGGGCTGAGCGCGGGAGCCCGCCCCGGATAGGCCTCCGCAGCCGTACGCCGACAGAACGGTTCATCACCGGCAAGCGGGGCTACGCTGCCAGCGACAGAACTTCTCTCGCTCATCGGCGCGACGCGGGCTGGGCTCCAAGCCCGCCCGTCTCTGCTCGGTTGCTTTTGCGGCTTTGTCATCAACGCAAGAGCCCCATCGCGCCGTTCGCGTTTCGGCCCGGGGCACGACCCAAGGAATCGATTCTCACATGTCTCAGAACAAGCTCTACGTGGGCAACCTGCCGTTCTCCAGCACGGAGGACGACATCGCCGATGCCTTCTCCCAACACGGCACGGTGAACAGCATCAACATCGTCATGGACCGCGAGACGGGCCGTCCCCGTGGCTTCGCCTTCGTGGAAATGGGCAGCGACGCAGAAGCCCAGTCCGTGATCCAGGCCCTCGACGGGCGCGACTTTGGTGGTCGCTCGCTGAAGGTCAACATCGCCAAGCCCCGCGAGAACCGTGGTGGCGGCGGCGGTCGTCGCGACCGCTGGTAGCCCACGGGCACATCGCATATCCGATCGACGGCCGGGCTTGCCCGGCCGTCGTCAATTCCGGGCCGTGTCCGCAAACCGGTTGCGACCTCGAGGCTCACGCCGATGTGATTGGCGGCGCTGCACCTACGAGGTCTTCACGTCGATGACGGGCGCGTTCGTCGCCGAAGGACCCTCAGGTTGGGCCTGAGCATCGCATAGGCGACGTAGAAGCCGGCCAGGAGCAACAGCACGTCGACGATGAAAGTGCGCTCGCTGCTGACAGTGCAATTCGAGCTAGGGTCGTTTGCGTCGTAGGCGACCTCGAGCCGGTGGCCGACCTTGTGCGTATCGGGATGGGGGTCGACGCGGCCGCGGTACTGGCGCTGGTCCACGGTGAACTCATACGTACCCACGCTCTTCACCTGGAGTCCGCGTTCTTCGTCCCAGCCCAGCGGCTCGCTCTCGACCTTGGTGATTCGCGCAAAGGTCGTCTCTCTGGCAACCCTCTTGCGGATGCTGTGCGTTGCCCAGTACGTCACTGCGGCAAGCGTGATCAGTCCCACCACGAGCCAGATCAGCGCGCTGCGGATCTCGCTGGATGTCGGCTTGGCTTGGTCGGACGCCTGACCTGGCACTGCATGCCTCCCACGGGAGGGCACAGTGTAGTCATCACGCGGTGCCAGGAGCCGCCGCGCCCGCGAAGTTAGATGCGTCGGACCCTGGTCAGTCCCGAGCCCGACTCGGCAACGGCGCGCTCGATCACCGGTGCCAGCGGTTCGATGCACACGTCCATGCTGTGCGCCGTGGCGTGCACGACCCGCTCAGTGTCGAGCGCGATGGCGACGTGCCGGGGGAAGAAGAGCAGATCGCCGCGCTCGATGCCGCCCTCGGCCTCGACCGCTGTTCCGACGCTCCGCTCCTGCATGTCGCTGTCGCGCAGGCACGCGTGGCCGGCGCGGTCGAGCGCGAGCTGGACCA
>JASJAY010000193.1 GCA_030066775.1 Planctomycetota bacterium | reverse complement strand
TGTGTGGCACGCACGCATGCCAAGGCATCCGATCGCCTGCAGCGCCGCGTTGGACACGGCAACGCCGTCTGCGCCCAGCGCGAGGGCCTTGGCGAAGTCGGCGGGCGTGCGCAGGCCGCCCGTGATGATCAGCGTGACCTCGCCGCTCTTGCCGCGCTTGTCGAGGTGACGACGTGCGCGCGCCAGGGCCGGAAGTGTCGGCACCGAGATGTGATCACGGAAGATCAAGGGCGCCGCGCCCGTGCCGCCACCGCGGCCATCGAGGATCACGTAGTCGACGCCGATGCGCAGCGCCGCGTCGATGTCGTCCTCGACGTGCTGGGCCGAGAGCTTGAAGCCGAGGGGAATGCCGCCGGTCTGCTCGCGCACCTCCTCGGCGAAGTGGCGGAAGCCGTCCTCGTCCTCCCACTCGGGGAAGCGCGCCGGCGAGACCGCGCCTTGGCCCTCTTCGAGCCCGCGCACCTCGGCGATCTTGCCCTTCACCTTGTTGCCGGGCAGGTGGCCGCCGGTGCCCGTCTTCGCGCCCTGGCCGCCCTTGAAATGGAAGGCCTGGACGTGCTGGAGCTTGTCCATGCTGAAGCCGAAGCGCGCCGAGGCGAGCTCGTAGAGGTAGCGGCTGTTGGCCTGCTGCTCTTCCGGCAGCATGCCCCCCTCGCCGGAGCAGATGCCCGTGCCGGCGAGCTCGGCGCCCTTGCTCAGCGCGACCTTCGCCTCGAACGAGAGCGCCCCGAAGCTCATGTCCGAGACGAAGAGCGGGATGTCGAGCGTCAGTGGCTTGGCGGCCTTGGGGCCGATCACCATCTCCATGCCGACAGGCGCGTCATCGAGCTGCGGCACCCGCGAGAGCTGGGCGGTCACGAACTGCAGGTCGTCCCAGGTCGGCAGTTCGGTGCGTGAGACGCCCATGGCCGCCACGGGCCCGTGGTGTCCCGTGCGCTCGAGGCCGTGGCCCGAGAGCTCGCGGATGAACTTCACGTGCGGCTCGGCCGGCGTGCCCTTGGAGTGGTCCTGGTAGACCCCCTGGTAGGCATCGCGCTGGTACGGCTGCGGGTTCTCGCGCTCCCAGGCAGCGATCTCCTCGGCGTCGACCCAGACGCCGCCGTCCTCGACCCAGGCGTTGAACTTGTGCAGCCGCTCCGAGGCGTCGTAGGAGCTGACGCCGGTGCGGAACTGGTAGTCCCAGTCGTGCACGCCGCAGATGAGGTCGTCGCCACGGACGAACCCATCCGACATCAACGCGCCGCGGTGCGCGCAGCGCCCGTAGAGCACCGAGACCTCGTCGTCGAAGCGCAGCACGACCAGGTCCACGTTCTCGACCAGTGCGTGCGCCGGCTCACGGTCCGCGAGGTCTTCCCAGACGGCAACCTGTGTCTTCCGCATTCTGGATCTCCCCCTCGTGCCCATGGCGGTGGGCTGGCTCGGCCCAGGTCACCTGGCCCCGAGGCACCGCCGGGAGGCAGAGCATGACCGCCTTGATGCGTCGAGCCCTGCCTTCGTGTCAAGGGCGTCCAGAAACCTCGCGTCCGCGGCGGGTCACTTGACCAGCGTGACCTCGCTGGGTCGCCAGACCTGATCGATCCAGGGCTGGAGCGGCCCGTACATGCGCAGGATCACGAACCAGCTCTTGCCGGGAACCGTCTTGACCCAGTTGTTCTCGTAGCCCTGCGGGGCCTCGGGGCCGAAGTAGATGGTGTAGGACCCGTCCTCGTTCGTCTTGAGCCCCTTCGTGTTGCCGCCGACGGTGGGGAAGCCCTGGTCGGTCTGGAGCATGGAACGCGTCTGCGTGTCGTAGACCGTGACGGCCCAGAAGTTGGCCACCGGCGGATCGGCGGGCAGCTCGAGCTTGTAGGTCTTGGCCCCGTCGAAGGGACGATCTTCGGCGTCGATGTAGGTGATGGCGTAGTCGGAGCCCTTGCCCAGCCTCGGGGCGGCCATGGCCGGCGTGACGGCCGTGTACGGGTAGTGGAACATGACCCGCGCATCCGTGTTCATGGTCTGGCCGTCCTCGCCGTTGAAGAAGACGTTGCGGCCCATGTAGCCCATGAGCCAGTTGCTGTCGGTGTCGGCATAGACCCGCGCGCCCTTCATGTTCATGTCGAAGCGCGGATACCACACGATGGATCGTGCGGCGGCATTCCCGAGCGCGACGCCGTCGGCGAGGATCTTCTTCATCCGCGCGTCAGGTGCGAACGGCTTGCCCTTCTCGATGCCGATCGAAGCGAACAGCCCGCGGGTCTCGGCATCCAACATCTCGAGGGGCTCGTACTGGATGACGTCGTCGAGGTGGTGATAGAACTCGCTGTTGTTCGCGTGGATCGTGTTGAACGCCTTGCCGGACGCGCTCACCCACTTCATCTCCGGCTGGTCGGCGAACTTCGAGAGCGGATAGACCTTGACGTTGTCCGTCACGAGGCGCGCAGCGGCCTCGACGTCGCCGTTCTTCACCGACGAGCGCAGAAACACCCAGATGCGGTAGGTCTTGGGTCGGTAGACGGCGAAGCCATCCGGCACCGGACCGTCGTAGCCGGGCGGGAGGTAGAGGTACTTGCCGGCCGTCGGCAGGTTGTTGATGAACCGGAACCAGGCGTCGTTGCCCGCGCCGAGCAGACCGTTCGGCACCTCCACGACCGTCGGACCGTCACGCTTCAGGTCGAGGTCGGGGATCGCATAGACGGTCGAGCTGTTGCCTGTGAGAAAGAGAGACTCGGCGCCCATCAGCTTGTCGAAGATCATGACCTCGTGCGCCTGCACAGCACCGATGCCATGCGCGCCGTCGATCAGCGCCTTCAGCGAGGCCCCGGGCATCCCCTTCAGGAAGGCGTCCATGGCCCGAGAGGTGTCGAGGTAGTCGTAGACCTTCGCTGCCGTCTCAGGCTGCGGCGCGCCATCGAGGAACTTCAGCGTGCCGATTGAGGTCTCGACCTCATCGGGCGTCATGATCGACGCCAACGTCTCCTTGGAAACGGTGCCCCCGTCACCGAAGGCGAGGCCGAGGCCGAATGCGCACACCATGAGCACTGAGCCGATTGCGAGCTTCCACATGCCGTTCTCCTTCTTTGAGTGAGCGTGCGCAATGAAGTGAAGGCAGTGGACCAGATGAAGCGACCTCCTTCTCAACTGATACCTAGACAACGCGGGGAGGAATGAGGAGCGCACCCGAGCGTGAAGTGCGGGTGGTAGAATTGCGATCCCGCCCGGTCCGACCGGCCCGGGCTCGACGACATCGGCGTCCGATTCATGGCCCGTCCGAGTTTCCTCTCCCCCAGCGCCCTACGTCTCCTCTCCGGCCCGATCGTGTTTGGAGCAATGTGGCTCGCCCTCGGCGGGCTGCCGGATCAGCAGCGAGCGGTCGGCGCCGTCTTCGGGCTGACGGTCGCGTGGTGGATCACGGAGGCGATCCCGCTCCCGATGACGTCGCTCGCCGCGACGGCGCTCCTCGTGCTGGCCGCCGGCATCGATGAGGACACGGCGTTCGGCGCGTTCGGCGATCCGATCATCGCGCTCTTCATCGGCAGCTTCCTCTTGGCGCGGGCCATGGAGGTGACCGGTCTCGGCGAGCGGATGGCGTGGCAGCTCCTCTCGCGACCGTGGGCGAGCAAGACACCGGGGCGCCTGCTCTTCACGCTCGGCGCGGTGGCATGCATCGCCAGCCTGATCCTGTCGAACACGGCGACGACCGCGATGATGCTGCCCATGGGCCTTGGCCTGCTGAGCGCCCTCGGGACGGTCAAGCGCGGCTCACCCTATGCCGTGGCGGTCATGCTGATGCTCACCTGGGGATCGAGCGTGGCGGTCGGCGTACCGGTTGGGACGCCACCGAACCTGATCGGCCTGAGCCTGCTCAAGAGCGAGGCGGACATCCAGATCAGCTTCGTGGAGTGGACGCTCTTCGCCATGCCGGTGACGATCCTGATGCTGATCGCCTGCTGGGTCGTCCTGATGAAGATGTACAAGGTCGGCGAGGAGAAGGCGCGGATCGACACCAAGCTGGCGACCGATCGCCTGGCGGCCATGGGCCCGATGTCGCGGGCCGAGTGGAACACGCTGATCGCCTTCATCGTGGCCGTCCTCGTCTGGATCGCGCCGGACATCGTGGCGTTCATCTGGGGCCGCGACTCGGGGCCGGGCGTGTGGGCGTCCGAGCACTTCACGCTCGCCATCGGCGCGGTGGTCGGCGCCTTCCTGCTCTTCGTGTTGCCCGCGGGAACCAAGGACGGCAAGCCGGATCGGCTGCGCTGGGAGGATGCCGCGAAGATCGACTGGGGCACGATCATCCTCTTCGGCGGCGGCATCGCGCTCGGCCGGTCGATGGCGGCCTCGGGCCTGCCCGAGACGATGGGGCACGCGATCACGGCGCTGATCGGCGTGGGCGCGCTGTGGACCCTGACGGCGATCGCCACGGCCGCGGCGATCCTGCTGAGCGAGCTCGGCAGCAACACCGCTTCGGCGAGCATCCTGGTGCCGGTGGTGATCGGGATCGCCGGCGTGGCGGAAGTGAGCCCTGTGGCCCCGGTGCTCGGGGTGGCCCTCGGCGCGAGCCTCGGCTTCATGATGCCCGTGAGCACCCCCCCCAACGCGATCGTCTACGGCTCCGGCCTCGTGCCGGCCCGCGAGATGATGAAGGCCGGCATCGTGATCGACATCGTGGGCTTCTTCGTTACGTTCGGATGCCTGCGGCTCATCCTGCCGCTGATGGGGTTGGCGTAGACCGCGAGCACGGTCGAGCCTCGTGCCGCCTACACGGGGCTCGGTGCCTCGACGTCCGCGCGGTACTCGTTCAGCACCTGCCCGAAGATCGCGATGTCCGACTCGAACGTCTCGGGCAGGAGCGGGCCGAACGAGAAGCGGAACCAGTTCGCGTAGGGCGACACGTAGTTCGGATCCTTGGCGTGCGGCCGCGCCATGTCGCAGTCGATGCCCTCGAGGATCGCTGCACCGTGCTTGAAGAGACGCCGGTTCAGCTCGCTGGCGTTGAGGCCCTCGGGCAGCTTCATCCAGTGGTAGAAGCCCCCGTCGCCGGTGAACACCTTCAGCCCCATCTTCTCGAACGCCTCGCCGTAGCGCTCGCGCTGCATGTCGTAGTGGTTCTTCACCGCGTCGCGCGCCTGGGCCACGCGTTCCGGCTGGAGCAGCTCGACGGCATAGTGCTGCGAGGGGTGGCTGACGCCGCCCATGCCGAAGCTGGAGAAGTTCGAGAGCGTCTCGACGTTCGTCTTGCTGGCGATGATCCATCCAATGCGGATGCCGGGGCACTGGAGCCCCTTGGTGCACGCGCCGGCGAGGAACACGTTGCTGTTGTCGAGGTCCTTGACGTACTGGATGCCGCTGACGCCCTTCGACGTGTGGATCATCTCGTAGGCTTCGTCGAGCAGGATGCCGTTGCCGGGCTGCTCCGCCATGGCGATGAGTTCCTCCAACTCGGCGCCGACACGCGTGTGCCCCGTGGGGTTGCCGGGATTGGAGATGATCGGGAGCAGGTGCGTCTTGTGGTTGAGCCCTGCGCGATCGAAGTACGTCGCGTTGGAGGGATGGAAGCCGTTCTCCTCGGTGTACGGCACGACCCGCCAGTTGGTGTCGGTCTGGGTCATGATGTCGAGATACGCGGGCCACTCGGCGTTGCCGATGCGTACTTCGACGTGCTTCTTCAGGAACGCGAGCACCGCGAAGATGCCGGGCCGACCGCCGGCGAACACCATCACGTTCTCCGGCGTGATGTTCGAGCCGTAGTAGCTGTTGTAGTACTCGACGAGCGCTTCCCTCAGGTTCGGGTGCCCCCACGCCTTCGGATAGAAGCGGTCTTCCCACGTCACGTTGACGCTGCTCGGCAGCGGCGGCCCGCCCTCGAGCTGGGTGGTCAGCGGGAAGCCCTGCGACCAGGGGTGCGTGCCCTCGGTGCCCATGAACTGGCCGAAGCTGTCGCGGAAGGCGTAGAGGGTTTCGTAGATGCCCATGGCCGGGCAGTCGTCGGACAAGAAGGATTCGCGTTGCATGAGCTCGGGTGCCGGTCGGAGTCGGGCGCCGGCGTGCGGCGCGCGGGTCAGGCGGGGAGTGTAGCGCCGCGGGCCCGCCAAGTTGCACGCCCACTCGAGCGTCCATGCGCTCCCACATACACACGGCGTCATGCGCGAGCGGGTGGGCCGCCGGGATCCTCGGCCGGGCAACTCGGCCGCTCGATCGTGAACACGGCCTCCGGGTTCACGACGGCGTAGTTCATGTACCCGAGCCGGGCGATCGGGCGCATGGCGGCGCTGTCCACCAATCCCCCATCGAGGAACGCATCGTCCACGTGGACCCCAACGACCCGCCCAAGCACGACGTGGGCCGAGGGACCATCCCGCTCCCCGGCTCCCGGCAGCGCGAGGGTCTTCCACCAGCGGCACTCGAGGGCCACGGGACTCTCCTTGACGCGTGGGGGGCGCACCGAAGTCGACGCGACCGGCGTCAGTCCCGTGAGCGCGAACTCATCCACACCCGGTGCCACCGGCGCCGCCGTCGCATTCATCTGGGCCCGGAGATCCCACGTCGCGAGGCAGCAGACGAACTCGCCGGTCTCCTCCGCGTTCCGCATCGAGTCCTTCGCGGTCTCGGATGAGAACATCACGTACGGCGGGCGACTGGCGACGGCGTTGAAGAAGCTGTAGGGCGCGAGGTTGGCGACCCCCTCCTTGCTGACCGTGGAGATCCAACCGATCGGGCGCGGCACCACCAGGGCCTTGAACGGGTCGCGCTCCAGACCGTGGTCGCCCTTGGCCGGTTCGTAGTACATGCGTTCCTCCTCGAGGCGCGCATCGCGCTGTCTCTCGTGACCGGTGGCGGGTGCGCTCCGGGCACCCGCGTGGCGGACGCTACCCCATCGGGCGGATCGCTGCATCGAGATCCGGGAGCGCGTAGCGGACGGAAGGTCGGCTCCCCGGGTGTGGTAGGCCTTCCGCGGGGGCTTGCTCATCCAAGCCGCAGTGGTACGTCTGCAAGTCACTAGCGCGCCGATACACGCTGTCGTGGAGGCCCCATGTACGTGAAGCTGGACGTGATCGATCGCACGATCGGGTTGTGGTTGAAGAAGTACGGGCACCTCATCCACCGCCTCGGCCTGGGCACGATCTTCGTCTGGTTCGGTCTGCTCAAGCCCTTCGGACACGACACGACCACCTCCCTGCTCGCCCACACCATCTACGTGTCGTCCCCCGAGGTCATGGTGCCCCTGCTCGGTTGGTGGGAGGCGGCCATCGGCGCGTGCCTGCTGGTGCGCCCTCTGAACCGCATCGCCCTGGCGCTTCTCGCCATTCGCCTACCGGGCACGGTCCTCGCGTTCTTCGTCCTGCCCGAGGTGTGCTTCGACGGCAGTGTCCTGATCCCCACGCCGGAGGGGCAGTACCTGGTGAAGGACCTGGTCCTGTTCACCGCCGCCATGATCATCGGCGGCACGGTCCGCCGGGAGCGCGTAACGCGGGTCCTGCACTAGGCGACCTGCGTTCGACGGCAACGAACCGAGGCGCGGGGCACATCTGAGAGGTGACCCTGAGCGAGCGGAGCGAGTCGAAGGGCGG
>JASJAY010000057.1 GCA_030066775.1 Planctomycetota bacterium | reverse complement strand
CGGCCGCGCATGCGCACGACGGTGTCGCCCGTGAGTCCCGTGAGGCCGCGCACGACCAGCGCCGTCATCACGGGGCTGCTCGCGTCGGACTCCCACCAACCGAACCCGCCGTCGTCGTGCTGCAGCTGGGCAAGGCGTGCGAGGCCGGCTGCCCGCATCGCCTCGAGCTCTGCGAGCCGCCCACGCACGGGGACCCCGAGCGTCTTCATCGCGACGGCGACGTCGGCCAGGGGGCCGAAGCGGTTCATGGTCTGCTCGGTGCAGCCGTGCGGGTAGTCGAGCAAGTACGGCAGCGCCGCGACGACCGCCTGCACCGAAGAGGCCTCGAGGCTGATGCGGCAGCGGATGCTGCCGGGCGTTGCGGTCTCGGGAATGCGCAGCTCGGCCGCGCCCTTGCCGTCGGTCGTGGGGATCACCCGGCCGACGATCTTCTCGATGCCCTGGGGCAGGACCGGGAACGTGCGCAGCACCTTGTCGCCGCCTACGTCGGACGTGACCGTCGCCTCGATCGAGGCCCAGGCCACGCCGGGCGAGCTGAGCGGGACGATCCGCCGCTCCGTGGCACCGGCCGCGAGCTTCACGCCGAACCGGTTGCTCGGGCCGTTCGCCGGACCGAGCGGCACCTGCTCGAGGGGCAGTCGCGGATCGTGGAGCGGCGTCCACCATTGGAGCGTCGCCTCGACGACCTCCTTCGTCAGGTTGCGCAGCAGCACGGGGATCTCGACGCGGTCGCCGGCGCGTAGGAAGCGCGGCGGCGCGGCGTCGACGGCGATCTTCTTGCGCGCGAGGAACGTCGCGGTGCCGCTGCCGACGCGGGTCGATGCGTCGACCGTGCGCACGGAGATGCGCCAGCGCGTGAGCGAGTCGGCGACCTTCACATCGTCGATGCGCGCCTCGCCATTCGCGTCGGTGCGTAGGTTCGCGCTCCAGTGCACGCACGAGCGGAAGTCCTTGCGAACGGTCAGCGGCTGGGCGCCCGCCCTGCGCTCGGCCTTCCGGGGCGCGCGTCGCATCGGGACGTCGCCGAAGGACGGTCCCTCGAAGGCGTCCTCCGCGTCGACGTCCTCGGCAACGCCCTCCGCGCCCGAATCCTCCGGACGCTCGGCGCCCGTCATCGGCTCGGACTCGGCGTCGGCCGCGGATCCGCAGCTGGCACCTGGCGTAGCCGGTGCGGTCGGGGCGGCCTCCGACGGCGCAGGTGGCGCCGCCGCGGGATCCGCGCCGTCCCAGCGGGACTTCTTGACCGGCCCCGCCACGCGCACCCAGTCGACCGAGTCGTGGTGCAGGAGGGCCGCGGTCTTCACGTTGTTGCGGCGCAGGGAGTGGAAGAACGGTTCGATCGGCGCGGCCGGGTCCGCGTACAGCCCATGGAGGGCGGCGTCCACGAACGCGACGGCGAGCTCGGCGTTCGCTACGGGGTTGCCGGCGTGATCCGTGATGCGGATCGTCGCACCTGTCTTCGCACCCGGCTCGAGCTCCGCGTGATCGGGTGTGATCGTCGCCGTGAGCAGGCTCCGGACGGGCGGCACGCGCAGCATGCGCGTCTCGAGCATCAGCTCGCCGCGGTAGACGGTGGCGAAGGTGGCGAAGACGTTCGGCGCGTGGGTCTCATCGATGCGAACGGTCCAGATCGCCGCGTCGTCCAGCACCTCGTGGCGGAGCAGCGTCGCCCCTTCGAGCGCGGCCAGCACGCTGCGGCCGCTGCCCGGTGCACGGACGAAGAGCCGCGCGGTGTCGCCTACGGCGTAGTGGTCCTTGTCGGCGACCACATCGAGCGGGCCGGGGTTCGAGGCGAGGGTCGGCTTGTCGCTCAGCGCCCACGCGTGCACGTGGGCCTGAGCCGGACTGCCGGCCGGCTCGGCGTCGGTTCGCGGCACGACCGCCATGAACCGGAAGCGGCCCTCGCGCGGCAGCGTCATGCGCAAGCGCGCCTGGCCGCGTTCGTCGGTGGTGAAGGACTCGGGCTTCGACCACGTCTCGGTCGCCTCGTTCGCCGCGGTCTCGATCACGTGGGCGAGGGTGAAGACGCCTTCGCGGGCCTGGGCCGGACGGCCGTCGGCGGTCTCCACCTGGATCGTCACGAGGGCCTCGTCCTCGGGACCGTAGAGGTGCTTGTCGGTCTTGAGGTCCACGCGCACGGGCGCAGCGGCGATCGAGAGGCCGCCGCTGCCGGCAACCGCGATGCGGTCGGGGCCGAAGACGGTGGCGCGCAGGGTGAGGTAGCCGTCGAGCTTCGCCGGCGGGGCCGTGACGGGCACCGAGAGCGTGCCGCGCGCGTCGAGCACGCCTTCGCCGGTCGTGAGCGTCTCCGGCTTGTAGGCCTCGCGCTCCGCACCGAAGAACAGCTTCACCAGCTCGTCGGTCGGGAAGAGCTCGCGGTCGACGCGGTTGTAGACGAGTTGCCAGGTGACCTTCGCGCCGGCGACGACGCCGCCGTCGTAGAACGATGCGCGGACGTCGAATGCCGCCGGCTCGCCGGCGAGCACGCGCGGGGTCGCGGGCGCGACCTTCACCTCGAAGGCCGGCTTGCGATACGCGGCGACGCGCAGCGGCGCCTCGTACGTGTCGTCGCCGATCGCGACCTCGATCGTCCAGTCGCCGGTGACGGCCTTGGCATCGAGGTCGAAGCCGCCTCGGAAGGTGCCGAGGTCCGCGGTGACCGGCACGGCTTCCTCGAAGGCCACGTTGGATCGGGAATCGAGCACGCGCAGGGTGACCTGGGTGAGCGAGCGATCGATCCGGTAGGCGCCCTCCTCGTAGCCGCGGACGATGCCGTAGAGCTCCACGCGCTCACCCGGCCGGTACGCGGGTTGGTGCGGGAAGGCGTACACGCGCCGATCGCGCGCGATGGTCGGGAAGTAGGTCTCCTCCCCGAACGCGAGGTGGTCCCCGGAGGTCGCGACCAGCGCGAGCGTCGGCTTGCCCTTGGCATCGATCCGCGCGACGCCGTCGGCGCCGGTCGTGCCGGCCTCCGCGAGGGCGTTGCCCGTACGCAGCACCGTCCCGGGCCAGGGCTTGCCGGTGCGCCGGTTCAGGGCCCAGACCAGGGTGGTCTCGGGCGCGCGCTTCACGACGAGGGCGAGGTCCGACACGACCGCCGTTGCGCGGGCGACGGCGCGCCGCGACCGGGCCTCGAGCAGGTAGAGACCCGGCTGCTCGAACCGGATCATCTCGAGATGGGGCGCATTCCGCGTCCGGTAGTCGATCCGCCGCTTGGCGACGAGCTCGAGCGCCGCCATCTCGTAGTGCGCGGCCACCTGGGCGTCTGCCTTGCGGGCCTTGTCGGCATCGGCGCCCGTGCCGTACGCAACCAGCGCGCGTCCGTTCGTCAGGTCCACCCCGGCGGCGAGGAGCGCGTCGGGGTTGCCGACGCGATAGGCCCGGACCTCGATGCGCCTCTGGCGGTCGCTTCGCACGACGACGGGGACCGTCTTCTGGGTGGGGGTGGTGCGCTCGACGACGAGCCCGAGCTCGTCGGCAGCGGCAGGGGCAGCCAGGGCGGCCGCCCACGCGGTCAGCGCGAGCGTCGCCAGAATCCATGAACGCAGCATGGGCTTCTCCCGGTTCCGGTTCCCCCCTTGGACACGGTACCGCCGCGTCGGTTCCCGGTCAGTGGCGTGCCTTGGGTCCCGCGGCGTACCCTCGGGCCATGCGCTGGCCCCTCCTGCTCATCCTGCCCCTCGTCTTCGCCGCCCCGATCGCCGCCGAGGAGGAGCCCGCGCCGGCCCCGGCACCGTGGTTCACGAACGTGGCCGAGGCCGCTGGGCTCTCGGGCGTCCGGGCCAAGAGCGTCGTCTTCACGGACCTCGACGGCGACGGGTTCCACGATCTCTGCCTCGATCGCCAGCGTTTCTTCCTGTCGCGCGAGGACGGCAGCCGCTTCGAACGGCACGAGACGCACGGCATTCCGTATCCCGAGACGCGCATCGTGCCGCTGGGCCGTGACGGGAAGCCCGACGAGGCGAAGGCGAAGACGCGCCCGTTCGTGCCGCAGTACCTCTACTTCGCCGACCTCGACAATGACGGCGATCCGGACGCGATCTACGGCGTGAAGGCGGCCTGGGACGTCTTCGACGGCTCCAAGTGGAACTACGTCGAGGGCGCGGACCACGGCCATCGCTCGAAGGTCTTCCTGAACGACGGCAAGGGACGCTTCACGCCGGCGAAGGCCTCCGCCTTCAGCGCAAAGGACGCCGCCGGTCCGGCCATGGCGCTCGCCATCTGCGACACGGACGGCGACGGGCGCCTCGACCTCTACGAGGGCCGCGAGTACCGCCAGTACGGCGTGCTCTACGGCTGCGGCGTCGACCGCCTGTGGCGTGGTGATGGGAAGGGCGGTTTCACCGACGTGACCGAGGCGGCGGGCCTCATGACGGTGCCCGAGCCCGGTACCCCCCGGTCATCCCGTCCCTCGTACGGCGTCACGCATGCCGACATCGACGACGACGGGTGGCCCGACCTGCTGCAGATGGCGTACGGGCGGCAGTGGAACTACATGTGGCGCAACAAGGGCGATGGCACGTTCGAGGAGATCGGCGCGAAGAACGGCTACGCCGGCGACGCCATCACCCACGGGCGCTATCCCGACTGGCTGAAGAAGCGCATGCCGGGGCGCCGGGACGAGCAGCCCTTCCGGAGCAACGGCAACACGTTCGACTGCGCCGTGGGGGACATCGACAACGACGGCGATCTCGACCTCTTCCTCGGAGAGATCGCCCACTTCTGGGCCGGGGAGTCCTCCGATCTGCCCGCGTTGCTCGTGAACAACGCGCGCGGACTGCGGTTCGAGCGCAAGACGGTGAAGGACCTCCTGCCCGAACGCCCGTTCCGCAGCGAGAGCTGGAACTACGGCGACTTGCACGTCGCCTTCCTCGACGTCGACAACGACACCCGCATGGACATCCTGATTGGCTCGGGCGACTACCCGGACGGCCAGTTCCTGCGGCTCTACCGCCAGAAGAAGGGCGGCACGTTCGAGGAGGTGACGCAGATCGCCGGCTTCGACTGGGAAGGCTGCGGCGGCATCTCGCTCGGCGACTACGACCGCGACGGCGACGTGGACATCCTCGCGGGTCGCTCCTTCATGCGGCTCAACCAGAAGCACCGCGACAAGTACATGGACGGCATCTCGGTCAACGAGGTGGGCCTGTTCCGAAACGACATCGCGAACCGGAACGGCAACCGCTGGTTGAACGTGCGCCTCGTCGGCAAGGGCGCGGGGACGAAGGGCGGCTGCAACAAGAGCGGCATCGGCTGCCGGATCCTCATCGAGGCCGGCGGCGTCCAGCAGGTCCGTGAGCTGCGCGCCGGCAGCGGCCTCGCGAACCATCAGGATGCGCCCGAGGCCTGCTTCGGCCTCGGCAAGGCCACGCAGGTGGACCGGATCGAGGTGCGCTGGGCGGCCAAGGACGCCGTCCCGCAGGTGTTCCGGAACGTGCCGGCGAACATGTTCGTCACGATCGAGCAGGGCAAGCCGCGCCTGCGGCTGACGCGCGCCGCGAACTAGCGCCTGCCTGGGGGAAAAGGCGCACGGCTCCGCGGAATCGCACCACCTCCGCGGGCGCACGGGCGCATTGGTGCGGCCCGCCAGCGGCCTGCCGTTTGCGGATCCCATCTCCGTTCGGAGGTGTGTCATGCAGTTCCGTCGCAGACGGGTGGACTGGTTGCGCGGCACGGCGTGGGCGGCGCTCGCCACGCTGGCCTTGATGGTTGGCGGCTGCGGAGGTGGCGGCGGCGGCGGTGGTCCATCGCTGCCGGCCACGATCGGCGTCACATGTGACGCGGTGACCGGCATGTGCGGCTGGGTCGGCAGCGCGGGAGACGTCCATCGCGGCATCCGCCCGGATGTGGGGGACGACTTCCTCAATCGGAGCCGACGGGGGTTCTACCGCTTCGACATCAGCGCCATTCCAGCGGGCGCGACGATCGTCCAAGCGACGCTGCGAACGGAGCTGGTGGCGGCCCACGGCACCCCCTTCACGGATCTGGGATCGCTGTGGATCAACCACGTCGAGTGCGGCCCGTCGCTGGACGCCTCGGACTTCGACCGCACGCCCATAACCCCCGCGCTGGCCTTCGTGACCTCCACGGGACTGGGTCCGCTGAATGTTCCCGTGACCGCCGGCGTGCAGGCCGACGTGCGCATCGGGTGGCCGCACTGCGACTTTCGGCTCGAGTTCTCGCGGCGCACGGACGGGGCGTTCGATACGGACTTCCTGCAACTGCGGCAGGTGCTCCTCCCCGACGACGTCCAGCTCGTGGTCTCATACATCCCCTGAGCGGGCGCATCCGTGCCTCGCCCTTGCCCGGAGATGGCAGGCGGCTATTCTCCGGTGCCATGCGCATCGCCGTCTTCCTCACGTCCGGCTCCCGTCACGACTTCGAGCAGCCGGATGCGCAGCTCGCCAAGGAGAACCGCGGTCGCTTCTGGCCCGATGAGGTCTTCGCCGGTCCGACGGTGAGCGTCGCGGGCGACGCGTACTGGACGGCGTTCCGGAGCAGCACGGTCACGCGCATCGAGCTCACGCACGACGAGATGCCCGACTGGCCGCAGAACCAGAACATCGACAGCATCACGCTGCTCAGCGAGGCCGACTTCACGTCGCGGCGCGCCGAGCTCGCGACGCCCCTCGAGGGCGCCGCGGCCGGCCAGGACTTCACTGCCTTCGCCGAGCTGGAGGACAGCACGGGGACGATCCACTACGTGGAGGTGCACGGCAAGACGCTCGCGGAGGTCGCGCGGCCGCGCGGCTTGGAGCGTCTGCTCGAGTCGCCCTGCGTCGTCGCGGCGCGCGGCGAGGACACCGCCGTGCTGATCAACCCCGCGAACCTCGTGGCCGTCCGCGTCTCGGGCGCCGGCCCCGTCACCGCGCGCACCATCCGCGCGAACCGCGCGTAGCCCTCAGCTAGCGCTTGAAGATGCGCACCAGCAGGCCGCGGACATCGTCAGCGGTGTCACGGGCGTCGCGCAGGGCCCGCGCGCGCGCGGGATAGTCCGTGATGACGTTGTCGACGCCGCGGTCCATCATCAGGCGTAACCGCGCCTTCTGATTCACGGTCCAGACGTGGACCTCGCGGTCCAGCGCGTGCGCACGGCGGATGAAGTCGACCGTCGCTCGATTGGCGGCCACGCTGTAGAAGTCGACATCCAGCGCATGGACGTTCCCGATCGCGGCGGTGACGATGGCACCGAGCCGGATGGACGGATCGATCTTGCGCACCGCCTGCAGGACGCCGTAGTCGAGGGACGTCACGACGCAGGATTCGCGGAAGTCTTCCGCGTGGATCAAGTCGACCGTCGACGCTGCGAGCGCGCGCTCCTTGCCGTGGGTCTTGAGCTCGATGTTGAGCTTGGCCTTGCCTCGGACCAGCTCGATCACGTCCCGGAGCGTCGGCATCCGCTCGTCCGCGAACTTCTTGTTGAAGTGAGACCCGACATCCAGGGCCGTCAGCTCGTCGCCCGTCATCTCGTGGACGGCGCGGTTGACGCCGGTCAGCCGCCTCAGGTTGATGTCGTGGACCACGACGAGCGCGCCGTCGCCGGCCTCCATGACGTCGAGCTCGATCCACTCCGCGCCGTCGCGAAGCGCCAGCCGGAACGCGGCCATGGTGTTCTCCGGCGCTTCGCCGGAGCTGCCGCGATGGGCGGTGATCCCGACCATGTCGATCTCCGTCTCGATGATCTCCGCCACCCGGGGAAGGACGAGCGCCATCGCCGCTGCGAAGAGGAGGACGAGCCCCAGCAGGCTGAACCGGCGCGAGGGGGCCGGCCCGGATCGCGGTTCCGGCTCACGCACGCCGCCGGCGCGTCGATACAAGACGGTGGCGGTGGCGGCGCCGAATGCGCTGATGGTGACCGAGGCCGCGATCGTGACGAGTCCCGTTCCGATCAGGACGATCGAGGCGATCACGACGAACCCGCCCGCCGGATCCGCCGCGGTGTTCGCAAACACCAGTCGGGCGAGGAGGGCGAACAGAGCCGAGCCGACGGCAAAGGTGGCGAGCACGCCGAGGTGAAAACCGATCAGCGTCCGGAGCGCCAGCGCGCGCTTGGCGCCGATCAGCTCGACGCTGCGCGCAATGGCGTCGCCCAGGCGCTTTCGCTCGAGCAGCAGGGCATGCAGCACGAACGTCCAGCGAATGAGAATGGCGTACGCGCCGAGGGCCACGAGCACCAACAGGACGAAGGCGGCGAGCTGTGCAGCGGTGCCTGCCGGCAGCACCGAGAGCAGCAGGTTCTCGTCCGAGCCCACGACGAGATCGTGCAGCGTCGAGAGCACGAGCGTGAGCACCGGGATCACGACGATGCCGAGCAGCGTCACGCGAACGAGCGCCCAGCCCAGTAGGCGTGGTGTGGCACGTACCGTCCGCCGGGCAAGTGCTCTCACCGAGGGCGGGCCCTCCGGATCCGTGTCGGAGACGATCAGCACCTGGCCTCCGAGCCCGATCTGCACGATCGCGGCCACGCCGAGCGTCCACACGACGAGGCCCAGGAGGCCGCCCAGACTGAGCACGGCGCCCTGGATATCGAAGTTGAGCGCGACGCTCGATCCCGAGAGGCCCAACGCGGTGTCGGAGAGCCAGAGCACGAACGGGGAGAGCACCGCCGTCGCGAGGATCGTGTACAGGCCGCCCCAGGCCAGGCAGCGCGGCAGGCAGGGACGACAGAGCCGCCACCCCTCGAGATAGACGTCGCGCACGCGCAGAGGCTTGGGACCTGTCGCCACGCAGGCGTTATCCGGGCCGGACCCCCTGGCCGCAAGGGGCGACCATCGGGTCCCCCGCCTACTCGGCGCCGTTCGCCTCGGTTTCGGACGCCGGATCGACGTTCTTGGCGAACACGCGGATGGCGGCCCGCTCATCGGCCTCGCGCACGATGAAGCGCAGGCCCGGCGGCAGCTCGATTCGGTCGCCTTCGACGGGCACGCGATGCAGGCGCTCCTGGAAGAGGCCGGAGATCGTCGTGTTCTCCTGTTCGGTGTTGGTGAACACCACGGGGCACTTGAGGAAGCGCGCGACGTCGCGCACGCGCGTCAGGCCGTGAACCAACGCTGCACGGCGGGAGAGCCGCTTCACGAGCCCCTCGGAGACGTCGACGTCGTCGATCGCTTCGCCGACCAGCTCCTCGACGAGGTCGTCCATCGTGATCACGCCCTCGGTGACGCCGTACTCGTCGATCACGACCGCCATGCGGCCGTGGGCCGCCTGCAGATCCGTCAGCACGTCGTCGACCTTCTTCGAGACAGGCAGGAAGAGCACGCTGTGCATGTAGTCCGCGACGCTGCGATGGGCCTCGCCGCGCACAAGGCCCTTGAGCGCCGTCTGCAGCGGGAGCACGCCGACCACCTTGTCGAGATCGCCCTCGTACACGGGGAACTGCTGGTGGTTCGACGTCATCAGCTCGTCCCGGATGTCGTCGAGCGTGCTCGTGACGTCCACGGCCTGCAGCAGGGGCCGGGGCGTCATCACGTCTTCGGCCGTGATGTCGTCGAGGCGGAAGATGCGGCGGATCAGCTCGGCCTCTTCCATGTCGATGTGCCCGCGCTCGTGGCCGAGGCGTGCGAGCTCCGTGATCTCGTCTTCGCCGCCCTGGGCCACGCGCCGCCTCGGCTTCGCCCAGGCGACCATGAACTCGACCAGCTTGACCAGCGGGGTCAGCGTCCGGCGGACCCAGTGAAGCGCGGGCGCGACGAACCCCGCGATCGGTTCGGGCAGCGCCTCGCCCAGCAGCTTGGGCACGATCTCGCCGAACGCGATGATCAGGAGCGTCCATCCGCAGACGAAGACGAGCATGCCCCCGCCGGTGGTGATCAGGTCGCTCGCCTGCGCCGTCAACAGTGCCGTGCCGGCGATCGCGAAGATGTTGTTGAGGAAGACGATCGAGGCGAGCGTGCGGCTGGGGTCCTGCTTCAGCTGCAGCAGCCGCAGGGCCCCGCGCAGGTTCTGCTCGATGCGGCTGCGGATCCGCGCCTCGCTGCAGGCGAGGACCGCGGCCTCGCTGAGGGAGCAGAAGAAGGAGCCCGCGAGGGTGCCGAGACCGTACAGGATGAGCTCGAGCATCGAGTGAGGCGGTATGCTCCCGTTGCGGCAGCCGGAGGGGAATCCGGCGCGCCGCCACTCTACCAAGGAGGCGACACGTGGCCCGAGCGCCCAGCATGGAGGTCATGACCCGCGGGCGGCGCGCCGTCGTGGGCCTCCTGATCGGCGTCGCGCTCTTCCTGCTGTTCCAAGGCCTGCGCGGAACCCAGGCCTTCGAACGGCCCGAGCTGGCCCTCGTGGACGTACGAACGAACGCCTTCATCGGCACCCGCGGCCCGGATCCGCGCATCCTGCTGGCCGTGGTCGTGGAGGACGACCTGCAGCGCATGTCACGGCTGCTGGGGTACGAGGTGTCGTGGCCTTGGCCCGGGGAGTTCCAGGCCATGGCGGCTGACTTCCTGCGCGACGCGGGGGCGGCCGTGATCCTCTGCGACTTCCTGTACTTCGACCGCGGCCGGGCGCTGGACGAGGTCGCGCCCGATACGCTGGCGGTCGAGGGGGACCAGATCCAGGCAGAGCTGGACGACGTGAAGAAGCTGGGGGCCGCGCTGGGCCGGTTCGGCCGCACCGCCGTCGGCGTCTACGTGACGGACGAGGCCAAGTGGGAGCTGCCGGGGCGCACGAAGCTCGCCGAGCCGCGGTCGTTGGTCCCGCCCGGCGAGAACGGCGTGCCGCCCGGCACGCCGATGAGAGGGGGCGTCGACCTGCCCGTTGCGGCGATCTTCGAGGACGCAGCGCTCGGCGGCTTCGTGAACGTGGTGACGGACATCGACGGCATCGTGCGCTCGGCGTACCCCGTCTCCGGCGGCGGGGTGTGGATGTGGCCCTCGCTTGGCCTCGCGGGCGCATCGTTGCTCACGAACGAGCCCGTCACCATCACGCGCGACGGCGTGTCCCTGGGGGAGATCCCGCTCCCGCACGACGAGCACGGCCGTTTCCTGATGAACTTCCGCGGGCCGCCCGACGAGACGTATCCGGTCGTGTCGGTCTACGACCTCGTCGTGGCCGGCAATCGCATGGCGAACGGCGAGCCGCCCACGGCCGAGGACCTCGAGGTGCGCGAGGAGGTGAAGGACAAGATCGTGGTCTGGGGCGCCAGCTACGCCGGCGCGCTGGACGTGCGCGCGACGCCCACGAGCGGGACTTTCCTGGGTCCGGAGATCCACGCGACCCAGCTCGACAACCTGCTGCACGGCGACGGGCGCGTGCGCGTCGATCGGTGGATCAACGCGCTGATCCTGGCGCTCTGCTGCTTGGGCCTGGGCGTGCTCGGGGCCATCACGCGCCGGCGATTCCTGCCGCACCTCGCTACCTTGGGCGTGATGGGGGCCTTGGTCGGCGCCGCGTTCCTGCTCTTCAAGGGCGGTTGGTCGATCGACCTGTTCACGCCGGTGCTCGCGTGCGTCACGACCTCGATGGCGTCGACGACGTTCCGCCTGCTCACGGAGGGCCGCCGCAACAAGTGGCTCGAAGCCACGTTCAAGCGCTACCTCTCGCCGGAGGTCATCGACGCGCTGAAGGAAGATCCATCGCGCCTTGCCCTCGGCGGACGTCGCCGTGAGCTCACGATCCTGTTCAGCGACGTCGCGGGATTCACTTCACTGAGCGAGAAGCTCGAGCCGGAGCAGGTCGTCCTGCTGCTCAACCGCTATCTGACCGAGCAGTCCCAAGAGCTCATGGACCAGCAGGGCGTGATCGACAAGTTCGAGGGCGACGCGATCATGGCCTTCTTCGGCGACCCGCTCGACATGGAGGACCACGCCGCCAAGGCCTGTCGTGCCGCGGTCCGCTGCATGAAGGCGCTGCCGCGGCTCGAGCCGGTGTGGCGCGAGCTCGGCCTGGACGGCTTCGACATCCGCATTGGCCTGAACAGCGGCCAGGCCCTCGTCGGCAACATGGGGAGCGAAGCCCGCTTCGACTACACGTGCATGGGCGACGCGGTGAACCTGGCGAGCCGCCTCGAGGGCGCGAACAAGGCGTTCGGCTCGAAGATCATGATCGGCCCCAGCACGTACGAGGAAGCCAAGGAGCACATCCTGGCGAAGCGCTTGGCCGACATCGTGGTGATGGGGAAGAAGGAGGCCGTGCGCGTCTACGAGCTCGTGGCCATGAAGGACGACGCGACGGGGGCCGAGAAGGGGCACGTCACCGCTTTCAACACGGCTGTCGAGGCCCTCTTGGCCGGCGACCTCGAGGCGGCGAGGCCTGCCCTCGGCGCCGCTGAGTCCACGCGCCCGGGCGACGGGCCGACGGCCTGGATGCGGGGGCTCCTCGAGCGGATGGAGGCGGGGGAGGCGCCGAGTCCCTGGAGCGGGCGGCTCGTGCTGGACTCCAAGTAGCGCGCCGGTGTCCCCGAAGCAGGGCACGGCGAGCATGCTGAACGAGCGTTCAAATCGTCCGGAGGCCCAGATCTGGGGCTCCGGGGGCCGAAGCGGCGGTTCGGCGCCGGTCGGGAGCGTGATTTGCGCATTGGGGGGTTCGAATGTGTACTGTCTGTCCTGCGCGAACCGATCCGGAGGTTCCCATGCGTCTCGCTTCCATCCTCACCGCTGTGCTGATTGCGGCCGCGGCCTGCCTCCTGGCGGCCCCGGCCGACGCCGATCCCGCCCAGACCCAGGTCGGGTCGCAGCGCGCCGTCTTCGCCCGCAGCGGCACGCCGCTGACGGAGCAGCCCCGGGCCCTCTCGAAGGCCGTGAAGGTGCTGCCCTACGGCACGCGCGTGAAGATCGAGGAGGTGCGCGGCGCCTGGGCGCGCGTCACCGAGTACCAGGGCACCACGGCCGGCGCGACCGGCTGGCTGCGCCTGAACAAGACCGCCGAGCCCTTCGCGCTCAGCCAGGGTGGCCAGCTGTCCACGCGGCGCACGGCGCGCGGCACGGGTCGCGTGAGCCAGCGCGACGTCGTCGCGGCGGGCCGCCAGTTCGATGAGTCGAGCGAGTCGAAGCACAAGCAGGCGAGCTCGGCGGCACTCAAGCTCGCCTACAAGCAGCTCGACGAGCTGGTCGAGGCGATCAAGCCGACGCTCGAAGAGATCAAGGCGTTCGTCGCCGAGGGACGCCTGGGTCGCCCGGGCGGTCGACGGACCAAGCCTGCCGGCAGCTGATACAGCGACACGGCGGGACCGCAGGGGAGGGAGCGGACCGATGAACGGAGTCTGGCGCGGGTTCGCGCTCGCCGGCGTGCTGCTGGGCCTCACGGCCTGCAGCGCCAGCGACGTCGCCGGGAACCTCGTGGGCAGCGCGGTGGGCGGTCAGTTCAGCGAAGTCGCGCGCGCCGCGGCCAGCGGGCCGATCGAGATGGCCCGTCAGCAGGCCACGAAGTTCTCGCCGGAGCAGGAGTACTACCTGGGCCGCGCCGTCGCGGCCGAGGTGATCGCACGCTACGGCCTCGATCCGAATCGCGAGCGCCAGGACTACGTGCGCAAGATCGGCGCGTCGATCGTCGAGCTCTCCTCGCGCCTCAAGGGCACGTATGGCGGCTACCACTTCGCCGTGCTCGACACCGACGAGGCCAACGGCATCAGCGGCCCCGGCGGGTTCGTGTTCATCACCCGCGGCGCGCTCATGCGCTGCGAAAGCGAAGACGAGGTCGCCGCGATCCTCGCCCACGAGATGGCGCACGTGAACCTGCAGCACGCCGAGTCGATCATCCGCAAGCAGAAGAGCGGTGCCGCCTTCGGGAAGATGATGATGGGCATCGTGGCGGGCGCCGCCGACGCGGGCGACCAGATGCTCGCGCAGAACGTCCCTGCCCTGATGGGGGAGATGGCCCAGGACTTCGCGACGGGGCTCGTCGAGACCGGGTACGGCCGCGCGACGGAGCTCGAAGCCGATCGCGAGGGCGCGTTCATCCTCTATGACACCGGCTACGACGCGTCGGCGCTCAGCCAGTACCTGAAGGCCTCGCCGAAGCGGAAGCTCGACACGTGGGCGAACCACCCGCCCGCCGAGGTGCGCATCCAAGCGCTCGAGCCGGTCCTCGCCGACTACGGCGGCCCCTTCGACGGCGGCGTGGGCAAGCAGGCCCGCGAGGAACGCTTCGCCCGCATCCTCGGCGGCTAGCGCCGCATCTACTCGACGTCGATGACCGCGTCCTGCTGGAGGATGTGGATGCGATCGTCACCGAGGGCGTTCAGCGCCGCGGTGATGCCCGGGCCATAGCCCGGCTTCAGGTGCATGACGTGGATCGGCACGTCCTTGTGCAGCTTCTTGAGGTCCTGGCCGAGGAGGTCCGGCGTCATGTGGCCGCTCGCGTGGGCGAGCTCGTGCAGGTCGTCCGTGAAGCTGCACTCGATCAGGATGCCCTTCAGGTCGTCCGTGCGGTCGGCGACCTGCCAGAGGAGCTCGGTCGTGGACGTGTCGCCGCAGACGATGATCGAGCCCGCCTCCGTGCGGATGCGGTAGCCCTGGCAGGGCACCGTGTGGTCGAGGGGGATCGCCTTGACGTCGTAGCGGTCGAGGACGCGCACCTCGTCGCCCGGCTCCACGTCGTGGAACTCGACCAGGGGCACGTTCGCGACCTTGGCCTGGGTGAAGTCGGGCCAGATGCGGTCGTTGAAGAGGTGGGTGCGGATCGTCTCCATCGTGAAGGCGGAGGCGTAGAGGTTGCACGTGACCTTGGCGCCGCCGAACCGGTTGGCCAGGAAGAGCGGCAGGCTCCAGACGTGGTCGAGGTGGCCGTGGGTGAGGGCCACCGCCTCGACGGCCCGCTGTTCGTCCACCGTCAGGGCCGTGGTGAGGGAACCGGCGTCGATGGCGAGGACGCCATCGAGCAGGTAGCCGGACAGGCGCTGCTCTGGCGCGCTGCCCCCCGCACAACCGAGAACCCGGAGCTGCATCGGGTGTTGGACTCTACACGGAGCCCCGCGCGGACGCCCGGATCCATCTCCCGACGGGTCCAGCCCCACGACCCGGTCGATCCCTCCGGGCTCGCTTGACCCCCCTCCGAAGGCACCGGTACGATCCCGGGCTCTTCGCGGGGGAGGCGCGCGCGGTCGGCAAGCGGCGCCCTTCCGCCGGTTCCGGAGGTCATCCTGTGCGCGACAACCCGGTCCTCGCCCTCCTCAAGGTGGTGGGCATCTTCATGCTCGTCGGCGTGGTGGGACTCTCGTTCTGGCAGAACACCAAGTGGGAAGACCGCATGGAGCGGCTCGGCACGCGCATCAGCGGGCTCGAAGCCGTGATCGACCGCCAGGAAGGCACCATCTCGAAGCTCGATCGGACGATCCGGAAGGGCAAGTTCGTGCAGGGTGGGTCTGGTGGCGGCACCGCGCCGACCGGCGAGGACGTCGTCCCCGAGCCGGACCAGATGGAAGCCATCGCCTGGAACGACGAGCCGCCGAAGTGGATGAAGGGGCGCGCCGCGAAGCTCTGGGGCAGCTACGGGAAGAACTACCTCCAGCCCGACCCCAACTGGCCCGAGTACCCGTCCCTCGACGATCCGCGGGTGGATCCCGACGGCAAGCTGACGCTCTGGTACGGCTCGGCGCCCGCCGACCTCAACCCGCTCACCTTGAGCGACGGCTCGGTCAGCCGCTATATCCGCGTGTACTGCGACGAGTACCTCGCCGCGCCCCACAGCCAGGACCCCTACAAGTACAAGCCGTCCATGGCCTACCGGGTCGAGGTCAGCCCCGACTACAAGACGTGGATCTTCTGGCTGCGCCCGGGCGTGCGCTGGCACACGCCCCAGGTCGACCTGAACAAGTACCCGCACCTCAAGGGCGAGAACTTCATGACCGCCCACGACTGGAAGTTCACGTTCGATCTCGTGCTGGACGGGGACGTGCGCGCAGCGCACCTGCGCTCGTACTTGAAGGACCTCGATCGGCCCGAGGTCGTGGACGACCACTGCTTCATCCTGCACTGGAACAAGAGCAGCTTCACGTCGATCGGCGCCAACCTGAACCTCGTCGCGGCTCTGCCGGAGTTCATCTACGGCTACGACGAGAACGGGGACGCCTTCGACCCTGCAACGCGTGCCTCCCAGTTCAATGAGCACTGGTTTGGGCGCGACTTCCACTGGGTCGGCACGGGGCCCTACTACCTCGCCTCCTACGACCCCGAGACGCGCATGGTCGTGCGCCGCAACGACGACTACTGGGGTCAGCTGCCGACGGTCAAGATCATCGAGCGAGAGATGTTCCCTGCCCGCGAGCTGAGCTACACGAAGTTCGAAGGCGGCGCATTCGCCTACGCTTCCTACCTCGCGCCCGACTTCACGAAACGGATCGAGAATCGTGAGGAGTTCAAGAGCGGGAAGTGGGCCGTGCACTGGGCCTGGAGCACGGGCTATCCGTTCATTGCGTACAAGAACACGCACCCCTTCTTCCGCGACGTCAAGGTGCGCACGGCCATGACCTATGCCTGCAACCGCCAGCGCATGCTCGATGTCACCCAGGCGGGGAAGGGCAAGATCGTTACGGGCCCGCAGTCCATGCACGCGCCCACGTATCCGAAGGACCTCGAGCCGCTGCCCTACGACCTCGAGAAGGCGCGCGCGCTCCTGGCCGAGGCAGGCTGGACGGACGCGGACGGGAACGGCGTGCTCGAGCGGGAGGTCGATGGCGAGGTGCGCGAGTTCCGCGTCAAGGCCATGATCCCGACGACGACGTTCTTCAAGTCGCTCTTCGAGGTGTTCCGCGAGGACCTGGCGAAGGTCGGTGTGCGCCTCGAGCTCGAGCCGCTCCAGTGGGGCCAGTTCTCGAAGCGGCTCAGCGACCGCAACTTCGACATCACCGCGCTGTTCTGGGACACGACCGGCTGGGACAGCAGCATGGCCCAGATCTGGCACAGCGATCAGATCGAGGACCCGGAGTCGTCGAACTTCATCGAGTTCTCGGATCCCGAAGTGGACCGGTTGATCGACGAGGCGCGCTACACGTTCGACCTCGAGAAGCGCGTCGAGATCCAGAGCGCCGCCCACAAGCGGATCGCCAGCCTGCAGCCGTACACGTTCCTGTTCACGGTGCAGTCGGCGTTCGTGTACGACACGACCAAGTTGTCGGACCCGAGCAAGGCGGACCGGTGGAAGAGCCGGCCGTTCATCCGCCTCTTCCCGCTCTACGTGCCGCGGGCCAAGTAGCCCCCCGTGCTCACATACGTAGTCAAACGCCTGTTGATCATGATCCCCACGTTCCTGGGGATCTCGCTCATGATCTGGGCCGTCATGACGCTCTCGCCGGGCGAGCCCGCGGGCTCCGGGAGCCAGAAGGGGTTCGGCGAGGACGCGACCGAGGACCTCGAGAACCGCGAGCGCGAGAACCAGAGCGCGCGCATGTTCCGCGAGCAGTTCGCGCTGAACCGCCCGCGCTTCTGGAACGACTGGACCGGGCTCGAGGCCAACGAGGTCAAGGCCGAGATCGTGGTGCTGCGCGATGGTGTGCAGGTGCACGGCTCGGGCCGCGTCAAGCAGGCCACGCGCCGGCTCGAGGACTGGGGCGACTACGCGGTCCCGGTGCTGGTCGGCTTGCTCGAGTCGACGGCTGACGATCCGGAGCTCCAGACCGGTGTCCTGCGCTATCTGAAGCTCTCGGCCTATCAGTTCAAGACGATCTACGAGAAGGGCGCGCAGCCGACCGAGGAGGAGATCGAGGAGGATCGCGAGAAGGACGAGGAGAACCGCCGCCTCGCCAGCTCGCTGCTGAACTGGAAGCCGGGGGCCACGAGGTCCGAACGGGCCGCCGTCGTCGAGAACTGGAAGAAGTGGTACGCCGAGCGCGAGGAGAAGGGGCGCTGGTCGTACCGGGACGACGGCTGGGAGCGGGCCTGGATCGCCGTGTCCGATACCCAGTTCGGTCGCTATTGGGGCAACCTCGCCACGGGCGACTTCGGGCTCTCCTCGCGAACGAAGGAGAACGTGCTCGGGATCATCCTGAGCAAGCTCAAGTACTCGCTCTCCCTTGCCGTCCCCTCGTTCCTGATCGCCTGGGTGCTCGCCGTCTTCACCGGCGTGACGAGCGCGGCGAAGCACAACTCGTGGCTCGATCAGAGCAGCGCCGTCGTGCTCTTCATGCTCTACAGCATCCCGTCCTTCCTCATGGCGACGGTGGTGCAGAGGCTCTTCGCCGTCGAGCTCGAGTGGTTCCCGATCAGCCAGTTCGAGGATCCGGAAGCCCGCGCGTGGAACACGTGGGACCACTTCGGCAACGTGCTCTGGCACCTGGTGTTGCCGCTCTTCTGCTACACGTACGGCTCCCTCGCCTACATCTCGCGCCAGGCCCGGTCCGGCATGCTCGAGGTGATGAAGAGCGACTACATCCGCACCGCGCGTGCGAAGGGCATGAAGGAGAGCGTCGTGCTCTGGAAGCACGCGGTGCGCAACGGCATGATGCCGCTGATCACCCTGCTCGGCACCGCGCTGCCCATCCTGCTCGCCGGTAGTGTCGTCATCGAGTACATCTTCCAGATCCCGGGCTTCGGCGATCTGATGATCAACGCGATCTTCCAGAAGGACTACAACGTCGTCATGGGCGTCTCGCTCATCTCGGCCATGCTCACGCTCGTCGGTCTGCTCATCGCCGACCTGCTCTACGCCGCCGTCGATCCCCGGGTGTCGCTCGAATGAACGCGTCCAGCGAAACCAGCAGCGCGCCCAGCGCACCCGCCACGACCGGCAAGCGCCATCATCGCGCCGAGTCGCAGTGGGCCATCGTCGGGCGCATGTTCCACAAGAAGCACACGGCGCGCTGGGGCCTCCGCGGCACCATCGTGCTCGTCCTGCTTGCGATCTACGCACCCGTGATCAGCTCCGGACTGCCGCTGGTCTGGGAACCGCCGGGCGGCGACACCAGCTATCCGTGGCTCAGCCGGATGTTCGACACGAACTACTGGACCAACGGCGTCGACCGGTTCTTCAACATGCTGCTCGTGATGACCACGCTGTGGGCGGTCGTGCAGGGTGGTATCTGGATCTACGCCAAGGTCGCGAGTGTCGCGCGCGAGACGTACGAGACCATGCGCTTCTGGGTCTCGAAGGTCGCGCTACCGCTGACGATCGGCCTCGTGCTGCTCCAGGCCTTCGGGGTCTCCTGGCTCCTGACGAGTGCGCCGTACATCGACTACCGGCAGCAGTCCAAGGAGTACGCGGCAGCCGGGCAGGAGCACACGGCCGTGTTCACCTTCGTGCCGTATGGGCACCGCGAACAGCTACCTGCAGCGAAGGACCGGTATCGCAACGTCATGGACTTCGAGGACGGCGAAGTCCACATCCTCGGCACGGACAAGGTCGGTCGCGACCTCTTCGCGCGCCTGCTCTACGGCACCCGCATCAGCCTGACGGTCGGTCTCGTTGCGGTGGGCATCTACGTGACGATCGGCACCATCATGGGCGCCATCGCGGGCTATGTGGGGGGGCGAACCGATCTCTTCATCATGCGCCTGATCGAGATCGTGATCTGCGTACCCGGCCTGTTCCTGATCCTCACCATCGTGGCGCTCTTCGACGTCAAATCGATCTTCATCATCATGGTCGCGATCGGCATCGTCGGATGGACAGGCATCGCGCGTCTCGTGCGCGGCGAGTTCATCCGCGAGCGCGCACGCGACTACGTCTCCGCGGCCCGCAGCCTGGGTCTGGGGGGCGGACGCATCCTGTTCCGGCACATCCTGCCCAACGCCATCGCGCCCGTGATCGTGGCCGCGACGTTCGGCGTGGCTGGCGCGATCATCGTCGAGTCCACGCTCTCGTTCCTGGGGCTCGGCGACGTCAGCGTGCCGTCCTGGGGCATGGTCCTGAACGAGGGCCGCGAGGACCAGGAGTGGCACATGATCCTGTGCCCCGGCGTGGCCATCTTCGCCACCGTGACCATGCTCAACCTGGTCGGCGACGGCCTCCGCGACGCCCTCGATCCGAAACTGAGGGCGTAGTCCTGCCTACGGGGTGTGAGGCACACCCCTTCCTGACGGGTGCAGTGCCTCATTCGGTTGCGTCGGCCTGGTGATGGCGCTGGATGAGTCCGGTGAGCATTGCACCGACGCGGTGGGCCAGCTGCCGGAGTCGTCGCGCCTGGCTGGCGGGGACGAGGCGAAGTCGCTGGACCATCTCGAGCACAGCATCGCACTCGCCGCACTCCCCCCGAGCGATGACGAACCGGGCAGCCTTGTCGCGCGGCGCCCAGCGGTTGGCGCCCTCGGTGATGTTCCGCATGGTTGCCGAGGCCGCCCGCCGGACCTGGTCCTTCAGATCCGCGTGACCGCGCGGAAGGTCGGCCGCGAGGCGCTCGATGCCGATCGTCAGCTCCATGGCGATGTGGAAAGCGTCGAGTCGCTGGTGGGCGAAACCGGTCGTGGTGCGCGTCATGTGGAGGCCTCCGGGTGTGGGGGGCGCCTGTCGCCCTCACCCGAAAGGAAAGGGGCGGCAGGCGCCCGCCACGCCTGGAGGCCACGCCCGCGAACGCTCGTGAAGCCCGCAGGGCCGCTTGCCAGTCCGTCACGAGAACGAGCTCGAGAACGCGCTCGCGTTCGTTCGGACGCTGCTCTCGCAAGAGACTCACGCGGACGGACAGCCGTTGCTCTGCCAGCGCGTCCGATCGGACTCCGGGCTAGCGCCACGACGCCGTCGGACCGATCCTTCGGAGGGGAGGATCGACAACGCCGTGAGCAAGCCCGACGCCGCCGCTGCCGCGCCCGAGTCCGTCGCGCGGCCGGCGACGCTGGTGTCGGCGGCCACGGTGTGCTCGCGGATCACGGGGCTCCTGCGGGAGGCGATCTTCGCGGCGCTGTTCGCGGCGAGCCGGATGTCGGACGCGTTCGTCTTCGCGTTCCGGATCCCGAACCTCCTGCGCGACTTCTTCGCGGAGGGAGCGCTCTCCTCGGCCTTCGTGCCCACGTTCGCCAAGGCGCGCGAGGCGGAGGGCGACGAGCGCGCCTTTCAGATCGCGCGCAGGGTGATGGGCACGCTCGGCGCGATCGCGCTGGTGATCGTGCTGCTGGGGATCCTCTTCGCGCCGGCGATCGTCGCCGTGGTGGCCCACGATGCGCCCAAGGACCTGCGCCCGCTCACGATCAAGCTGACGCGGATCATGTTCCCGTTCCTGCTGTTCGTGGCGCTGGCCTCGGTGGTCATGGGCGTGCTGAACACGCACCGGCGCTACTTCGTGCCGGCGCTCGCGCCCATGTTCTTCAACGTGACCGCGGTCGCCGGCGGGGTCGTGCTGCTGGTGCTCGAGCAGGACGTGATCACCGCGCTGACGGCGTGGTCGGTGCTGGTCGTGGTGGGGGGGCTGCTGCAGCTCTTGATCCAGCTGCCGCTCCTGTTCCGGATCGGCTGGCGCGGCCGGCCCGAGCCCGACCTGAAGTTCCGCGATCCGGCGCTGCGTCAGATCGTGCGGCGCATGGGGCCCGTCGTGATCTCGCTCGCCGGCACGAACGTCATGATCGTCATCACGACGGCGCTCGCGTCGCGCGCGGACGGGTGGGCCTCGGCGCTCAACTACGCGTTCCGTCTGATCCACCTGCCGATTGGGATCGTGGGGGTGGCGCTCGGCACGGTGGTGCTCACTGCCGGCGCACGGAGGTCTGCGGCCGCGGACGAAGGCGCCGTGGAGGACATCGCGCGCCGCGGCCTCCGGCTCAACTGGTTCCTCGCGCTGCCGTCCGCGGTAGGCCTCTTCGTGCTCGCCGAGCCGCTCGTGCGGCTCATCTATGAGCGCGGCCGCTTCGGTCCGGAGGACACGCGGCTCGTGACCGAGGCGCTCATGGCGTACGCGGGCGGCGTCGTCTTCTATGCCGGCGTGAAGGCCGGCGCGCCGCTCTTCCTGGCGCGCGGCGACACGCGCACGCCGATGCGCTGCTCGCTGCTCGGGATCGCCGTGAACCTCGCGTTCGCGCTGCTCGCGATCGACGCCTATGGCCACCGTGCGCTGGCGTTCGCCGTCGCGCTCGGCGCAGCCACGAACTACCTCGCCCTGCGCCTCATGGCCCGCCGCCGCTACGGCATCGCGTCCGCGCCGGGGTGGGCATTCCTCGGTCGCGTCGTCGCCGCGTCGGCCGTCATGGGGCTGGCGGGATGGGGGCTCCAGGCATGGCTCCTCCGCGGTGACGAGGGGGTGAGATCGGCGTGGGTCCAGGGGGGCCTCACGCTGCTCGCCGTCGTGGTCCTGGCCGCGCTCTATTTCCTTGTGAGCGCAGCACTTGGGATCAAGGAAGTGGACTGGGTGAAGCGACGCTTCGGACGCGCTCGGAAGGCCTGAGCCGCATCCCCGGCGCATACGATGAGGAGCCCGGAGGGCGCCCGTGCGGGAGGCATGGGCTCGAAGGCACGTGCTGGGAGGCGCATTGCGGACAACGGAGGCCCGGGCCCGCGGACTGCCCCGGCGGCGGCTGACGTCGCGCGTCGGGTCGCTGCTCGCCCTGCTCCTGGTCTGCGGCCCGCTCGCGCACGCGGACGACGAGCTGCCCGATCCGGTGATCCGCAAGGTGCCCTCCAAACAGCCGGCCCGCAAGCCGGCGGCACCGGCCGCGCGCGCCCCGCGACCGGCACCCGCCGCGGCCCGCCCCCCGCAGCCCCAGCCCGCGCCGCGTCCTGCGCCCGCACCCAAGCCGCGCCTGCGCGAAGGCGGAGAGCTGCCGCCGCCCGTCGTCCGCCGCATTCCGGCGGATCCCGCGCGCGTGCAGCCCGGCGAACCCGTGCCGCTGCGTCCGGGACCGCGACCGGTCGTGCCCGCGCCGATGCCGGGGGCGAGCGCCCCCGGGCTGCCGTTCGACGACGAGCCGCCGCCGCCGCCGCCCGACGACCCGCCCGACTTCGCGGAGGGGCCGCGGCGTCTGCCCGGCGACGTGAGCCTCGAGGTGGATCCGGAGGACGGCCTGCTCGAGGGCATCGACACGGGCGACCAGACTGCCGCGATCGTGATGCTCGGCAGCCCGCGCATCCTGCGCACGCCGAGCGTGAGCGCCGAGGGCTTGGCGGTGCCGGGTCTCTCGATCAAGGCGCACCGCATGGTCGTGTGGGTCGACCGGGAGAAGGTGCCCGCCCTGCAGGGCTTCTCCGACCTGTCCGGCAGCCTCTCGGGGGAGGCGCCGCGCGAAGAGGCCCAGCCCACGGAACGCACGGCGCCCGCGGACCTCGGCACGGACCAGAACATCGTTCCCGACGCGCTGCGCGAGATCTACGCCGAGGGCGCCGTCGAGCTCATCTTCGACGACGTCGTCTTCCGCGCCGAGCGGCTCTACCTGGATCCGCATCGCTACGTCGCGTTGCTCATCAAGCCGGCGTTCGACGGTTATGCCGCCGGCCGTGTGATCGGCGACCGGCGCGTGCCGATCTACGTCCGCGCGCAGCGCGCGCGTGTCGTGGGGCGCGGCCTCACCGTGTTCGAGGACTTCGAGGTCTCCACCAGCCGCGCAGACGATCGCATCCTCTTGCGCGGCGAGACGCTCACGGTGGAGGAGTTCGAGGAGGGCCGTGCGGAAGGCAGCGAGAACGAGCCCCACTTCCTCGGCTACCGCCGCTCCTCGACCCAGGAGTACACGCTGCGGCGCATGCGCCTCGAGGGCGAGCGCGTGCCGCTCTTCTACATCCCCTACGCCCAGTTCGGCTTCTCGACCCAGGGCGAGGCCTTCACCTCGATCCTGCGCGGGTTCGATGTCGGCCGCCGCGGCAACCTCGGGAACTACGCGTTCCTCGAGCTGGGCGGCGACCTGCTCTCCGAGGAGGGCCGCAAGGTGACTTGGACAAGTCAGCTGGGCGGCTACGGCGATCGCGGTCCGGCCGCCGGCGGCGAGATCGCGTGGGACACGATGCCGGCGGGTCGTGGCCTTCAGAGCCGCGGCCTCGTCGAGGGCTTCGGCGTGTACGACGATGACGGCCTGGACCAGAACGACTTCCAGGCGCCCGACGAGTGGCGTTGGCGCGTGCACACCGAGAGCCGAACGCTCCTCGCCCGGGACCTCCACTTCGACTTCGAGTTCTCCGAGTTCTCGGACCGCGGCTTCAACCTCGAGTTCTTCGAGCGCGACGAGCTGACCCACAAGGACTACGAGTCCTACGGCCGGCTGTACTGGGCCCCGCGCCAGGTGAACGGGCTCGTGGCGACGCTCACCGGCAAATGGCACCAACGCGACTTCGTGACCGAGACGACGCTCCTGCCCCAGGGCGGGCTGTGGCTGACGGGCGTGCCGTTGGTGGTGCCGCAGCGCCGGGGCGGCCCCGGCATCGACGTGACCTCGTGGTCGGACTTCGGGCGTCTCAGTCGGCGCTTCGACGAGGACCTGCCGCTCGTGGACTACGAGAGCTGGCGCCTCAGCACGGAGACACGCGTCAACGCCGGGTTCGACGTCGGCGACCTGCGCTTCTCCGGGTGGTTCGGCGGCGTGGCGGACAGCTACCGCGACCGGGACGACGGGGGCGAGGACCTCACGCGCACGGCCATGCTGGCGGGCGCGCGGGCGAACCTGCAGCTCTCGAAGGTCTACGCCGGGCGCGGCGGGCCCTTCCGGCTCGACGGCCTGCGCCACGTGGTCGACATCGACCTGGAGTGGCGGAGTCGGTTCGAGGACTCGCACGAGCTGAGCGAGGTGCCGTTCTACGACCGCCGCGAGACGTACGAGGACCAGTCCACCGTCACGCTGCGTACGCGCCATCGCTTCCAGACGCGCCGCTCGGCCGCGGGCCGGCGGGCGCGACCGCCGCTCCCGCCGGGCGCCTACCGGCCCACGGCCGCCGTCCGCACGCTGCTCGACGCCGAGCTCTCCCTCCACGGGTACGTGAACGACCAGGGGCCGTACCAGCGCGACACGCCGGGCGCCTTCGAGGCCGCGCTGACGGGGCAGCTCACCGATCACATCTCGTGGCTGGGGGAGACGCTGATCGACATCGACGGCGGCAACCAGCGCTCGGCCTTCGGCGTCGGCTACACCTTCGACCGGGAGCTGGGTCTGCAGAGCCTCGGCGCGGGCGTGCGCTACGTGCGCGGCGAGAGCCTGAGCCTCCGCGGCGACCTGGCCTACCGCTGGAGCAAGAAGTACGGCGGGCGGCTGCAGTGGGCCTACGACTTCCGCGACGCCGAGAGCGTCCTGCGCGCCGTCGTGCGGCGGCACAGCGACGACCACATCTGGGAGCTGGGCATCCGCCTGCGGGACGACGACGTCGGGCTCGAGTTCGGCTTCGAGCCGGCGATCGGAGGGCGGGCGGCTCGCGCGATTCAGGTGTTTGAGGATGAGCCCACCCTCAACCCGCGCGGCCTGATCCGCTGAGCCCAGCCCTGCTCTGACGAGGCTCCGGGGCTACGATGACGCCATGAGCCGCATCACCGCCATCTTCGCGGGCACGTTCGACCCGGTCACGAACGGCCACCTCGACATCATTCGGCGCGGCGCCGAGCTCTTCGGTCAGATCGTGGTGCTCGTCGCCAAGGACGGCCGCAAGACCGTCTTCACCGCGGACGAGCGGTCCTCGATGGTGGAGGCCGAGGTCGACGGCCTGGAGAACGTCCGGGTCGAGCTCTTCGACGGGCTCCTGGTCAACGAGGCGCGTCGTCACGGCGCCACGGTGCTCCTGCGCGGCGTACGCGGCTCCCGCGACTGGGACTACGAGATGCAGATGGCGTTCGCCAACCGCAGCATGGCGGCCGAGATCGAGACCGTCTTCCTGCCGCCCACGTCCGGCATGACGCAGATCTCGGGCAGCCTCGTGCGCGAGGTCGCCTCCCTCGGCGGCGACGTCTCGGCCTGGGTGCCCGAGGCCGTCGCCGGCGCCCTGGCAGCCCGCCTGTCCTAGCCTTCCGGGCGGTTCAGTCACGCCGCGCGCGCTGGTAGGATGCGCGGCCACGCGCCGCAAACGGGAGACCCCGGCCCCATGGTCAAGAACCTCCTCGCGGTCGGCTCCGTCTTCGTCGTCGCCCTGCTCCTCGTCGGGCTGACCTTCTCCTCCACCGTGGAGGAGCGAGCCGACTACGTCCTGATCAACAACACGGAGCCCAAGACGCTCGATCCGGGCCTGGCCACCGGTCAGCCCGAGGGGCGCATCCTCGAGGCGATCTTCGAGGGGCTCACGTACCGCGATCCGGAAACCCTCGAACCCACGAGAGGAGCCGCGATCAAGTGGGACGTGCTCGACGAGGGTCGCAAGTACGTGTTCCACATGCGCGAGGGCGCGAAGTGGACCAACGGCGATCCCGTCACGGCGCATGACTTCGTCTACGCCTGGAAGCGCTTCCTCGCTCCCGAGACGGCGGCCGAGTACGCCTACCTGCTGCACATCGTCCGCCACGGGGAGGCCTTCAACACGTTCAAGGGCCAGGTCGAGGCGTTGCGCAAGGACGACGGGATCATCGCCAAGTGGAAGGCCCGCGTGGACGCCGCCAAGGCGAGCGGCGATCGGCCCGAGAAGGGCCTCATGGAGGCCAAGGCCTGGCAGGCCTTCCTGGACGAGAACAAGGTCCGCGACAACGTCATTCGCGCGAAGGACGAGGGCCTGCGTGGCCTGCTCGCCCGCGTCGACGGCGCGCTGACCGAGGCGGATTGCGCCACCGCGCTTGCGGGCCTCGAGGCCGAAGCGGCGCGGCGAGATCAGGAACACAAGGACGCGGTCGAGCACCTCGGCGTGGACGAGGGCATCTGGGCGTCCGAGGACGGCACCAAGCTCCACATCGAGCTCAAGGCGTTCACGCCCTACTTCTTGCACCTCACGTGCTTCTACCCGCTGTTCCCGGTGCACCCGCCGACGGTCGAGGCGAACCCCGAGAACTGGTTCATGCCGGACACGATCGTCACGAACGGGCCGTTCAAGATGGATCGCTGGGTCGTGAACCAGAAGATCCGGCTGCGGCGCAACGCCGATCACTGGGACGCCGACAAGGTCGAGCTCGAGACGGTGGACGTCCTCGCCATCGAGAACCGCACGACCTCGCTCAACCTCTACCTCACGGGCGAGGCCGACTGGCTGCCCTCGGCGTACCCGCCCGAGCTGATCGACGTGCTGAAGGATCGCGACGACTTCTACGGCAACCAGGGCTTCATCGTCTACTACTACCGAATCAACACGACCGTGAAGGGCCTCTCCGACAAGCGGGTGCGCCAGGCGCTCGCGATTTCCTTCAGCCGCGACGTGATCTGCAACGAGATCCTGCGCAAGGGCGACCGGCCCACATCGGTCTTCGTGCCACCGGGGGTGCCGGGCTACGAGCCGCCGGACAGCCTGATCGACCTCGACAACGACAAGAACAACCTCGAGGCCAACGTCGCGATCGCGAACAAGCTGCTCGACGAAGCGGGCTTCCCCAAGGGCGCGAACGGGCTGCGCACGGGCTTCGACAAGATCGACATCCTTCACAACACCGACGAGGGCCACAAGAAGGTCGCCGAGTACATCGCCCAACAATGGGAAAAGAACCTCGGGATCGAGGCCGTGGCGATCAACAAGGAGTGGCAGGCGTACATCGAGAGCCAGCGCAAGCTCGACTATCGCGTCTCGCGTGCCGGCTGGATCGGCGACTACCTCGACCCCAACACGTTCCTCGACATGTGGCTCACCAAGGGTGGCAACAACCAGACGGGCTGGGGCAACCCGTTCTACGACCAGCTGATCGAGATGGCGGGCGACGTGCGCATCTTCCTGCGCGACAAAGAGACCGTGCTCCCGAAGCTCCGTGAGCCGGATCGGATGAAGGGCTTCCTCGAGGCCTACGACGCCGCCGGCGGCGACTCGGGCCGCAAGCTCGACGCGATCAGCAAGATTCGCTTCCACCTCTTCCGCGAGGCGGAGGCGATTCTCGTGCAAGAGGAGTTCCCGGTCATTCCGATCTACAGCTACCAGGTCTCGGGCCTGATCCGTGGAGACGTCCAAGGCTTCTACTTCGACAAGGTGAAGCGCCTCGACGGCTCGTACGGCCCGAACCTCAAGGACATCCATCCCTTCCGTTACGTGTCGACGGCCCGCTCGCGGGCGCGGAAGGGGAAGTAGATGTTCGATCGCTTCAAGGAGGCGCCCCTCGCGCGCACGGTCGGCGGTCTGTTCATCGCGCTGATCGTCTGGGTCATCGCCCGCGGCCAGCTGTCGCTCGAAGGCGCGTTGGTCCTATCCCTCGGCATTGGCGCGCTGGCGGCGCTCTTCGTCGCCGACATCCTGATCTCGCGCGTCATCTGGACCGTTCCGATGGTGGCGGTGCTGATCCAGTTCAGCATCATCCTGATGTTCCTGGCGCCCGGTGATCCCTTCGCCAGCGAGAAGAACGCGCCCGAGGCCGTGGTCCAGCAGCAGAAGGAGCAGTACGGGATCGACCCGAGCCCGTTCACGTTCTTCGGCCGCTACATGAAGAACCTGATCGTCGACGGCTACCTCGGGCCGTCCATCTCCTGGCGCGGGCGCTCCGTCACGGACCTGCTCATGCCGGCGCTGCCGGTCAGCATGTCCTTGGGGCTCTTGGCGCTCACCATCGCATCCGGAATCGGGTTGCTGCTGGGCTTACGAGCGGGCGTGAAACCCAACTCGTTCACCGACTACTCGAGCATGGGGCTCGCGCTCATCGGCATCAGCCTGCCGAACTTCGTGATCGGCGCCTTCCTCATGCTGATGCTCGCGATCTGGACGGGTTGGCTGCCCGTGGCGGGGTGGGGCAGCTATCGCCACCTGATCATGCCGGCGATCACGCTCGCGCTGCCCTTCGCCGCGTACATCGCGCGCCTGGCGCGTAGCGGCGCGGTCGAGGTCATGCACGAGGACTACATCCGCACGGCGCGCGCCAAGGGCCTGCCCGAGCGCGAGGTCGTGGGCAAGCACGCCTTCAAGCTCTCGATCCTGCCGGTCGTCTCGTTCCTCGGGCCCGGCACCGCCAACCTGATGACGGGCTCCTTCGTCGTGGAGATCCTCTTCGGCGTGCCCGGCATGGGGCAGTACTTCGTGAAGGGGGCCATCAACCGCGACTACTACGTCGTGCTCGGCACCCTGCTGATCTACGTGTTCATCGTGGTCACGATGAACCTCTTGGTGGACCTGGCGTACTCGTGGCTCGATCCGCGCGTGAGGAAGACGACATGAGCGCTGCCGACACCGTCGAGACGAAGGCCGTCAAGGGCACGAGCCTCTGGCAGGACGCCATGCGGCGTTTGCGCAAGAACCAGGCTGCCATCATCAGCCTGATCGTGCTCGTCATCATCGTCCTCTTGTGCTTCCTCGGGCCCACGGTTCTGGGGCTGGACGGCGAGACGCAGAACACCGCCAACCCGAATGCGCGTCCGACGGGCGAGCACATCATGGGGACGGACAAGCTCGGGCGGGACTACTTCGCCCGCGTGCTCCAGGGCGGGCAGATGTCCTTCCTCATTGCGCTCTGCGCCACCGCCGTGTCGCTGTTCATCGGCGTGTTCTACGGCGCCATTGCGGGCTACTACGGCGGGCTCACCGACAACATCATGATGCGCATCGTCGACTTCCTGTACGGCGTGCCCTACATGTTCCTCGTGATCCTGATCATGCTCCTGTTCACGGACAAGGACCGGAACAACCCGATTCCCGTGTTCGCGGCCCTGGGCGCCGTGCAGTGGCTCACCATGGCGCGCATCGTGCGCGGCCAGGTGCTCTCGCTGCGCAACCAGGAGTTCATCGAGGCGGCACGGGCGATGGGGGCTTCCGATGCGCGCATCATCACGCGCCACGTGCTGCCCAACTGCATCGGGCCGATCGTGGTCTACGCCACGCTGACGATCCCGGCGGTGATCCTGCTCGAATCGTTCCTCTCGTTCCTGGGGCTCGGACTCGAGCTTTCCTGGGGCCTTCTGGTGGCCGAGGCGATCGAGGTCGTGAACCCGATTCGCATGGACTGGTGGCTCTTGGTCTTCCCGAGCATCCTGCTCGGCCTGACGCTCCTCAGCCTCAACTTCGTCGGCGACGGCCTGCGCGACGCCCTCGACCCGAAGCGCAAGCGCGCCTAGTCGACCCACCCCAACTCAGACGGGCAGGCCGAACGTCTCGCGCAGGATGGCCGGCAGCGCCGTGAGGTCCTCGAGGGTGTAGTCCGCCTCGATCCCGGGCGGCACCTCGCGGTGCTTGCCGAAGGCGCCCGTGTAGTGGACCGTCTTCATGCCGATCGATCCCGCGGGGGCGATGTCGTGAGTCGGCTTGTCGCCGATGTAGAGCGTGCGGGTGGGGTCCACGCCGCACGCTTCACAGGCCTTCGAGTAGATCTTCGGGTTCGGCTTGCTGACGCCCATGGCGTCCGAGAAGAAGATCGCCGTGGGGTCGAAGTACGAGAGCGCATCGAGGCGGATCAGCTTCTCCGCCTGCTTCACGCGCAGCCCCGCGCTGATCACGCCGAGCCGGATGCCCGCCTGGGCCAGGGTCAGCAGCGTCTCCAGCACGTCCGGCAGGAGGCGCATGCCCTTCTCCTTGGTGCGGTGGTACGCCACGACCCCCGCCGCGATGACCACGGCGCGGTTGACGCCCTCGTACGTCTCGGGGCCCAACCGGTCCAGCAGGCGGCCGTAGTGCTGGCCGTAGTTGCTGGAGAACTCCGACACGACCTCGTTGAGCTCGTGGAAGACCTCCTCCACGGGACGCCTGAGGCCGGCCGCCACCATGGCGATGACGCTGTTGCGGCGTGCCGTCTGCGCGAACTCCGTCGTGCTGTACAGCGTGTCGTCGATGTCGAAGAAGACGATGTCGAGCAGGGGTTCGGTGGGGGCCACGCCGGGATCGTACCCGGGGCTGCCCGGCCCTAGGCGAGAACCGTGGCGACGGCGTTGATCTCGACCCGGGCGCCCTTCGGGAGGGCGCTCACCTGCACCGTGACGCGCGCCGGCGGGTCCACCTCGAAGTAGGAGGCGTAGACCTCGTTCATCGCATCGAACTCGCCGAGGTCCACCATGTAGACGTCGCAGCGCAGGCACTGCCCGAGGCCGCTGCCGGCGGCGTTCAGGACCTCCTTCAGGTTCTTCAACACCTGGTGGGTCTCGGCGCGGATGTCCCCGCCGCCGAGGAGCTCACCGGACCCCGGATCCAGAGCGATCTGGCCGGCGGTGGTGACGACCCCGTTCGAGACGACGGCCTGGCTGTAGGGGCCGATGGCGGCCGGGGCCTGCTCCGTGTGCACGATCTGTCGCGTCATGGGGGCTCCTCGCTGCCCGGTGGGCGCAGCCGGTCCGGGGCGGTGGATTGAAGCCGAACGCCCGACGCGGCGCAACTACGGCAGGTCGCAGCGCGTACTGCCCAGGGCCCCCTCCGGCACCCGTGCGAGCACGTCGCCCGCCGCGCTCACGACGGCCGCGCAGCCGTAGGCGATGCGCGCCGGCGTCTCGCCCACGATGTCGGACGAGGCGATCCAGGAGCCCGTCTCCCGGGCCCGCGCGACGAGGTTGCCCAGATGTCGCGGGCGCCATGCCTCGGCGACCTGACGCCTCAGGAGGTTGTTCAAGGGCATCACGATGCCCTCGGCCCCCGCGGCGCGCGTGGCGGCGGCCACCTCGGGGAAGTTGGCGTCGTTGCAGATGTTGATGCCGATCCGGCGGCCGGCGACGTCGAAGGTCGGGAACGCGTCGCCCGGTTCGAAGAAGGCCTCGTTCGGACGCGCCTTCGCGTAGCGGCAAACCACCTCACCGTGCCGAATGGCGAGCGCCGTGTTGAAGAGGTTGGGGCCGCGCGTCTCCGCGAGCCCCACGACGAGCGTCGCCTCGAAGTGGCCGATGGCCTCGAGCAACGCCTCGAAGGCCGCGCTCTCGAGCGCGTAGGCCGCTCGTGCGGTCGCCTCCCGGTCGTTGGGGAAGTAGCCGCCGATGTAGCACTCGGGGAAGCAGACGAGATCGACCGCGTGCCGCTCGGCGTCGCGAAGTGCGTCCTGGAGCGTCGCGACCGCCTCGGCGACGTCTTCGGTGGGGGCGGGCTGGTGGACGGCGATGCGCACGGCTCGGTGGGGGTGCTCCCGAATTGAAAAGGGCCCGGCGAGCGGTGCTCGCCGGGCCCTTCGTTGCGTGTTCGCTGGATCAGCGACCCATCAGGTTCTCTTCCTGCTCCTGCAGGTCCGTGATCTCGGCGCGGACGAGGATCATCAGGTGCGAGACCTCGTCGCTGCGGCCCTTGCGGCTGAAGAGGAACGACAGGAGCGGGAGCTTGCCCAGGAAGGGCGTCTCGCTCTGACGGTCCACCGTGCGGATGTTCTTCAGGCCACCGATCAGGATCGAGCCCTTGTCGGGGATGCGCACGGTCGTCCGGGCCTGCTGGAGGCGAAGCTCCGGCAGCTGGATGATGACCGGCGTGAACGACGAAGCGAGCGTCGTGGCGAACGTCGGGATCGGCTCGATCAGGTCCGCAACCGTGGGCTGCAGCTCGAGCGTGATGTAGCGGCGGTCGTTGCTGACCGTCGGGCGCACGTCGAGGGTGAGACCGTCCTGGATGATGCCGACGATCGGGTCCGCGATGAACGAGGTCTGCGCGACCTCGACGTCGAAGTCCTGGATGTACGACAGCTGGTTGACGACCGTGAGGTTCGCGCGCTGCGTGTTGTAGACCGTGATCCGCGGCGCGGTGAGCGTGCGGGTGTCGGCGGCCTTCTCGGTCGCGCGGATGATCATCTGGAACTCGGTGTCGTCCAGGTACTTCATCGTGAGCGTGGCGCCGCCGAGCGACGAGAGCACGCTGCCGAGCGGGTTGTCGAAGATGTTCTCCGTGCGTGCACGGAAGTCACCGTCGCCACCGTCGTTGAAGAAGGCACCGGACGAGGGGTTGAGCGCCGCACCACCGGCCAGACCGCCACCGCCGTTGTCGAAGCCGGCGGAGGCCATGTCCTCGAGACCGTTGGTCACGTCATCCAGGTTGGCGAGCGTACCGGTCGAGACGCCGGTGGGGGCGGTGCCGCCCAGGCCGCGGAAGTCCACGCCCACGTCGCGCAGGAAGAAGTCGCCCACCTCGAGGAAGCGGGTCTCGACCGTGACGACGATGCCGGCGAAGCCGCGGAGGTCGTTCAGGAACTGATCGACCTGCTCCTGCACCTCGGAGGACGCCTTCACGACGATCGCGTGCTCGCCCTGCTCGACGATGTCCGCGCCGTCCGTGTTCTCCCAGAAGGCCGGGTCCACGGCGCCCTTGATCAGCTCGATGAGCTCGCCGACCTGACCGTAGGGGTAACGGGGCTCCTCGCCCTCGCCACCGAAGAGGGGGTTCTCTTCGTCACCGGCGTCATCGGGACCGACGAGCTGGATCTGCGGCGGGATGAAGTCCGTGAGGCCCGTCGTGAGATCTGCAACCGAGTGGATCTGGGTGACGAGGTTCGTCTTCACGTACTCCTTGAGCGTGAACATGACCACGTTGCCCTTGGCGATCCACACGGCCTCCTCGCCCGCCTGCGTCTGGAGCAGGTTGAGCGCGGTGTCGAGCGAGACGTCCTGGAGCACGAGGCCGACGACCGACGCCTCGGCGATGTCCGACGCGGCGCGGTTGTCGATGACGATGTTCAGACCCGTCTGGATCCGAAGCGTGTCGACGACCTGCGAGAACTCCTGGTTGTCGACCGAGAGGTTCACCGTCGTGCCGGAGACCTTCTTCTTCAGGGCCTCGGCCTCGGTGTCCACGGCGACGTCGCCGAAGCTCGGGCGCGAACGGGCGCGCGCGGCCGTGATCTTCTCCCAGAAGCTCTGGCTGGGCCACTTGACGATCTTCTTCTGGGGCACGCGCGTGGCGGTGATGTCGTCGAGCCACTCGCGGAAGCGCAGCTTCTCGTCGACGAGGAACTGACGATCGACCTGGCTGCGCGCGGCGCGGGTCGACGCCATCTGCAGCTCACGCGCCTTGGTGTTGTCGGGCTGCACGTCGAGGATGCGCTCGGCGTAGGCCTGGGCGTTCGCGAAGTCCTCGCGCTGGAAGGCCTCGACGGCCGCGCCCATCCACATCTCGAGGCGCTGCATCTCCTGCATCAGCGCCTGCTCTTCGGCCTTGGCAAGCTCCTCGAGGCCGTCCTCGATCGCCTCGCGGCGCTGGCGCTTGTCCTGCTGCTCGAGCATGTACTTGGCCTGACGCAGGCCGTTCTCGGCCTCGGCCTCGAGCCCACCCCACTCGATCTCGTAGGGGGAGGCCTCGACGATGAAGAGCGCCTGCTCGAAGCTCTCGATGGCGTCGTCGAAGCGGCCCTGCATGAGGTGCATGCGACCGACGTTCGTCAGCTTCGCTGCGCGCGTCTTCTGCTCGTCGCGCTTGATGCGCGCGACCTGGCCGCGCTCGTTGAGGTAGTTCTCGGCGCTTGCCGAGCGGCCGCCGCGCAGGTCCTGCACCATGCGCAGCTCGTTGGCCACGTCACGGTTGCCGGGCTGCAGCGCGAGCGCCTCGCGCAGGAGCTTCTCCGCCTGCGCGTACTCGTACTTGTCGACGTGACGGCGCGCGGCCTCGAGCTTCTGACGCACGAGGAAACGCGTGCGATCCGACTCGATGGCCGAGCGGTTCGCGACGTCGTTGGCGTAGTCGTCGGCCATCGCGCCTTCGTCGGCGGCCGGCGCCATCTCTTCGCCCTCGTCGGAAACGAGGACCGCGCCGTCGGGGAACGCCGGCGCGGAGAGATCGGCCACGTCGGGCTGTACGCCCGTGTCGACGTCGGCGATGGCGTCAGGCGACGACTCGCCGCCCTTCACGACGATGGTCCGCTTGGTGCGGCAAGCGGTGAGTGCGACAAGCGCCAGGAGCAGCGCGATGGGTACGAGTCGGACGTTCCTGAACATGGACGTTCCAGCTCCCAGAGTTCGGTGTTGCGCGGTACCGAAGGTGCCGGACGCCCTCCCACGAACGCCCGACAGAGTCCGCCCTGCAAAGAGCGCCGGACTCTTCCTCCCTACGGCCTGAAAGGACACTCGGAGGTGGTCATAACCGTGTCATAACCCATGACAGGAAAACGGATTCTGCGTCTCGCTGCGGTCACTTCGGTGACCGGGTTTCAGGCTGTTGTCAGCCTCCGGTCCCTCGCGCGGGCGGCGTCCGGTTCAGCGGCAGCCGGCTTTGGCCAAGCGCTCCCGGTCGCGCTCGCTCTTGGCCAAGGCCTGAGCCTCCTCGCAGGCCGCCTTCCGGTCCGCTTCGAGGCCCGGTTCGCCCGCTTCGATGCGCGCGCGCAGGAGGATGGCCTCGAGCAGCGCCAGCTGGAAGGAGGGGCCGAGCTTGGCGGCGTAGGTCTCGAGCCGCTCGCACATGGCCGCCTCGCGGCCCTCGGCATTCGCCCCGACCCAGAGGATGAGCGTGCCCTCGTCCCGCCGGCCCGCCTCCCAGGCCTTCTGGAAGGCGGCCTCCGCGCGTTCGGCCTGCCGATCCCCCGAGAGGCCGGCCTGCTTGCGGAGCAGGGCGGCCTTGTGGCGCGCCTTGCCGAGCCGGAACCAGATCTCCGGGTTGCCCGGGTCCGCATCGGCCATGCGGACCAGCCGGCCGATGAGGCGCAGGGCATCCTCCTCGTGCCGGGCGACGGCGGTGGCCAGCGCGAGCTCGCTCAGGTCGTCCGCGATGGCCGCCCGGAGGTGGGGGTCGGGCAGCCGGGCGTTCTCGGGCCCGGGTAGGAAGGGGGTGACGACCCCGCCCGCGCCGTAGCCCGAGATGCCGTAGGCCTCGGCCATGGCCCCGCTGTCCTCGCTCGAGCGGTAGTCGGAGAGGGTGCGGAAGAGCGTCGCATCCGCGGGCACCTCCGTCCCCGGAAGGGTGCCGGCCAGGTCCTCGCCGAACGGCTGGACCGGGAGCCAGTGGGCGCGGTCGGCCCCCGCGTCCACCAGCTGGCCGCCCGGCAGGACGGCGGCGGTGAGCTGGGCCCACCGGAAGCGATGGTGCCCGTAGAGGGACTCGGCAACGCGCGGCCGATCCGCCGGCAGCGGATCGCCCACCAGGCTGCGTGCGCCCCAGGCGCTCTCGGGCCGGTCGAAGTGCACACCCGCGAGCTCGGCGATCGTCGGCGCCAGGTCGGCCACGGTCACGGGATCCATGCGCACGCCGGGATCGCGCCCCGGCACGTGGATGATCAAGGGGACGCGCATCGACCCGTCGGAGAGCAGGATCCCGTGCGTCTTCTCACCGAGCTCCCCGAGCGCCTCGCCGTGATCGGCGGTCAGGAGCACCCGGGCGTTGCCGCGGCCCTGTTGGCGCAGCCCGTCGAGGAAGCGACCGAGGATGCGGTCCGCGTCCTCGCAGTCCTCGCGGTAGGTGGGCGCCCACGGGTAGTGGGGCTCGAAGATGTGCACGAAGAGGAAGACGCGGTCGTCCTCCCCGAGCGAGGCCACGTAGCGGAGCGCCGCCGCCACCGTGTCGTCGCCCTTGCGCTCCGGTACGGCGAGGCCGCCGCTGCCGCCCGGGGGCAGCCCCTCGGCGTCGTACACGTCGAAGCCCGCGTCCAAGCCGTACTTGGGATGCAGCGTCTCGGCCGAGACGAACGCGGCCGTCTTCCAGCCCGCCTTCTTCAGCTGCTCCTGGATCAGCGGGAATCGGCGTGCCTCCGGCCCCGCGAGGGGCTGGGCGTTCACGCGGACGCCCGTCTCGGCGGGCATGAGGCCGGCGAGCATGGTGACGTGCGACGGCAGCGTGAGCGGCACCGCCGTGCGCGCATCCTCGAAACGCACCGACTTCGCGGCCAGGGCGTCCATGCGGGGCGTCGCCGCGCGGACATTGGTGCCGCCGGGCGTGTAGGCGCCCACGTGGTCGCGGCGCAGGGCGTCGATCGAGAAGAGCACGATCGTGCGCGCCGCCCCGCGACCCAGGTGCGTCGCCTTCCACGGCTGCCAGATGGCCAGGCCCACCGCCAGCACGATGCCCAGTGCCACCCCAATCACGTGATGCCGCTGCATGGGGAGAGGGTACCGCGCCGGCGGCGGCCGGCCGGTTCGTTACCGGTTGCCCAGGACGCCGCCGGGCATGGAGGCGCCTTCGAAGCGGATGTCCTTGACCTCAAGCTGGACGATCGAGTCCACCAGACGGATCACGTCGCCCTCGGGGACGGCGCCGCCGTCCGGCATCGGGCTGACGATCTCGCAGTAGAAGTCCGGATCGTCCTTG
>JASJAY010000192.1 GCA_030066775.1 Planctomycetota bacterium | reverse complement strand
CTCGAGGGCGGCGTCGACCTCGTCCTCGGCATGGGCCGGCGCCACGGCCAGCGAGATCAGAACGAACAAGGCGAGCAGTCGGCTCAGCGCGCGCGGCATCGTGATTCCCCTCGATTGCGGCGGGTCACTCTACCGCCTGCGGCTAGACGCGCGCGACGGCCGGGGGTAGCGGTGCGCGCAGGGGCGCGAGGGGGGCGCAGCAGGAGTCGAGGCCGACGCCCGTGACGTGCGACCCCAAGAGCCGGATCCGCCGCTCGGACAGCTGGCTCTGGGCCCACGCCATGCGCCCCCGGTGTCCCGGGGCGAAGAGCGGAATGCCGCGCGGCCAGCGGTAGATGTCGAAGACGTCCGGGTGGATGCGGCCGCCAAGCGCGTCGGCGAGGTCGGCGAGCACCTGGCGCCGGATCTCGGCGTCGGACTCGTCGAGGAAACCGGGATCTTCGCTGCCGCCGAAGTAGATCGTCATGAGCTCGTGGCCCTCGGGCGCCACGTGCGGCGACAGACGCGAGTTCAGCGTCGCGCCGAGGATGCGCGCCTTGGAGCCGCGCCCCCGCAGGAATCCGAACGCGTCGGGCACCTTGGGGCCGCGCGATGCCTCGAAGCCGACCGCCGCGACGGCGATCGCGACATACGGCACGGCGTTCAGCAGGTCGGCGATCTCGGGTGCGATGGGCCCGAGCAAGGTGGCTTGTGCGCGCGCCGGAATCGCGAGCACCAGCTCCTGCGCGGCGATGCGGTCGCCGTTCGCGAGGACCACGGTCGCCGGCCGCTCGTCGTCGCCGGGCTCGATCGTCGCGACGGCCGTGCCCAGGCGCACGGCGTCGCCCAGCTCGGCCGCGATGGCCTTGGGGAACGCCTCGGTACCCTCTTCGAACATGCGGATCTCGCGCTTGCCGCGCTTCTTCCCGCTGGCCTTGCTCTCGCCCATCTTCTTGATGAGCCCCTTGACCACGCTGCCGTGGCGCTGCTCCATGGCGGTGAGCTGGGGAAACGCGTCGGCGGCACCGAGCTTGTCCGGCGACGCGCCGTAGACGCCGTTGGTGAACGGGCGCAGGAAGTTCTCGGTGATCGCGCGGCCGAAGCGCCGCGTCACGAACCCCGAGAGCGTCTCCGTGCGTTGGTTGTTCATGATCCGCCGCTTCGGCATGAACGGCTCGGCCATCGCGCGGATGCGCTGGCCCATCGTCAGCATCGGCGTGGTGAACAAGGTCGGCGGGGAGCGCGGCACGCGACGCAGCCCCGTCTTGCCGAGGAGGTACTGCGCCTTGGCCGCGGGCAGCGCGGGATGCATCGCGGGCGGCTCGGCGAGGGCCTCGTGCAAGGCGAAGAGGTGGCTCGCGCTGCTCGGGACGGACGTCGCGGCGCGCTCGATGCGGTAGGGGCCGACGTGCACCGTCTCCAGTACGCCGCCCACGCGATCCGCGGCATCGATGACGCACACGGTGTCGCCGGCCTTGGCGCGCCAGAAGGCATGCGCGAGGCCGGACATACCGGTCCCCACGACGAGGGTGTCGACCACGGTGTCGGTCACGACGTCAGTGCCTCCGGACGGAAGGTCTGGGCGGCCTTGGCGAACACCGCGACGTGCTCCGGCGGCGTCTCCTTCAGCACGCCGTGGCCGAGGTTCACCAGATGCGTCTTGCCCGCCGGGACCTGCCCCAGCATGGCGTCCATCTCCGCCTGGATGTGCTCGGGCGACGACAGCAGCACCGTCGGATCGAGGTTGCCCTGCAACCGCACGCGATCGCCGACGCGCGCATAGGCGTCGGCCAGGTTCGTTGCCCAGTCGAGCGAGACGCCCTCGACGCCGGTGCCGGCGGCGAGCTCGAGACGATGGCTGCAGCCGATCCCCGCGAAGAGGATCACAGGCACACGGTCCGGACCGAGGCCCGCGAGCACGCGCTCGATCGCCGGCAGCACGGCGGTCCGGTACAGCGACGCGTCGGCCATGCCGGCCCACGTGTCGAAGAGCTGAAGCACCCCGGCGCCCGCTTCCACCTGCGCTTGCAGGTAGGGGACGAGGGCATCCGCGACCTTTTCGAGCAGCCGGCGGAAGGCAGCGGGGTTGGCGTGTGCGAAGGCGCGCGTCTGCCAGAAGTCGCGGCTCGTCCCGCCCTCGACCATGTACGCGCAGAGGGTGAAGGGCGCCGCCGAGAACCCGATCAGCGCCTTCTCCGCGGGGAGCTCCCGGCGCAGGATGCGCACCGTCTCGGCGACGGAGGTCATCCAGCTCGGGTCGGGGTCGTGGACGCGTTCGACGTCGGCCTCGGTGCGCACGGGCGACTGGATCTTCGGGCCGCCGTTCGGGAAGGCGACCTCGACGCCCATGGCGTCGGCCGTGAGCAGGATGTCGGCGAAGACGATGGCCGCGTCCATGTCGAAGAGCTCGATCGGCTCGAGCGTGACCTCGGCCGCCAGCTCCGGCGTGCGGCAGAGCTCCAGGAACGGGGTCTTCGCACGGATCGCGCGGTACCCGGGGAGGTAGCGGCCGGCCTGGCGCATCATCCAGACAGGGAAGCGTTCGGTGGCTTCGCCCTTGAGGGCGCGTTCGAAGAGCGGTGTCACGATTCCTCGTTCTCGTCGAGTCCGAACACATGGCGCAGGTGCTCGGGGGTGGGGAGATTGGCTTCGTTGTCCTCGGCGCCGCGCGCCACGCGGGAGGCAGCGCGACCGAGGAGACGGTTGACGAGTCGCTTGGTGACGCGGTCGAGCGTCGCCTGGGTCTCGGCCGGGAGGTCACGCCCGGCGTAGGCCGATTCCTCGGCGCGGATCTCCTCGGCCCAGGCATGGAGCGATCGGATGGTCGGGGCCGCGCGGCGCTTCTTGTACCAACCGCGGTACCGCTGGAGCTCCTCGTCGATGATCGCCTCGACGTCGGGCACCGCGGCACGGCGCGAGGCCAGCGCTTCGGCCACGAGGTCCTCGAGGTGCTCGAGGTCGAACAGGAAGATGCCCGGCAGGTCGCGAGCGCGGGGGTCGATGCAGCGCGGGAGCCCGAGGTCGACCAAGAGCAGCGGCTCGCGTCGCTTCGAGACGATCTTCTTCAGGGTCTCGTGCGGGAGGGGCTGTGCCCCGGTGGCGAACACGGCCACGTGGGACTCCGCCACGTGCTGCTCAAGGTGGTCCAGCGAGTGGGCCTCGCCGGCGCCGAGGTCGGCGACGAGGTGCTCGGCGCGGGCACGCGTGCGGTTCGCGACGCGGAGCGCCGCGCCCTCGAGCGTCGCCAGCGAGCGCGCCGCCTGGGTCGCGATCATGCCGGCGCCGATGACGAGCACCGTGCGTCCGGCCATCTTGCCGTACACGCGGCCGACGACCTGGAGCGCGGCGCTGCCGTGCGAGACGCCGCCCTCGCTGATCGCCGTCTCGGTGCGTGCGCGCTTGCCTGTGTGCAGCGCCGCGTTGCACAGCCGATCGAGCACGGGCCCCAGCGTGTTCGCTTCCTGCGCGACCGTGTGGGCCGCGCGCACCTGCCCCTGGATCTCCGTCTCGCCGAGGATGGCCGACTGCAGCCCGGACGCGACGCGCAGCAGGTAGTGCGCGGCGACGGAGCCGCGCTGCTTTCGGTAGTAGTCCGTCTCGGCGGCCGGTGCCTCGGGCACTTCGCGCAGCAGGGCGGTGAGCGCCAGGTCCTCTGCGCGCGCTGCCGGGCTCGCGACGTAGAGCTCGGTCCGGTTGCACGTCGAGATCAGCAGCACCTCGTCGGCCCACTGCTCCGCGTGGATGCGTCGCGCAACGGCGGCCACGTCGCCCGTCGCCAGCGCCAGGCGTTCACGCACCTCGAGCGGGGCCAGGCGATGATCGATGCCGACCTGCACGAGATCCATGCGCTGGGACGTTCTCCGATCGACGCGGCTAGGCCGCGCCCCTGATGACGAGGGGATGCACGACGACGATGGCCACGAGCACGAGCACGGCAGCCGCGACGTTGACGAGGGCGGCGGTCTTGCCGCGCAAGGGACGCCGCCACCAGATCAGCCAGGCCACGGCAAGCAGCGCGAGGAGGATCGCCGTGAGCAGCGTCAGGAGCAGGAGTCCCTTGGGGGCGCCGTCGCTGGTGGTCAGCTCGATGCCGATCACGAGGGAGGGTACGAGCAGCACGACGCCCAGCAGCGACGCGCTCTTGGCGAGCCGCTGGAAGCCGCTGAGCGAGAAGCCGCGGATGCCGTGCCGGATGTCGCCCAGCTTCACGCGCCGGTAGGCGTTCAGGTACGCCGCACCCAGCAGTCCGCTGACGAGCACGGCCGCCGTGCTCAGCAGCCCCAGGCCGACGTGGTACGTGCGCAGGCTGTCGGCAGGGGTGTCCGTCGGAGCCACCTGCGCGTTCTCGATCACGCCGGGCACGGCCACCGCCGTCAGGAGCGTCGCGAGCCAGTAGAAGCTGCCGCCGTGGCTGGCGATGCGCGTGACCAGCTCGAGCACGAGGTAGAGCGCGATGAGGGCGAAGGCCAGGAAGCTGAGCGCCTCGGACGTGGTGCCGAAGGGACTGCGCCCGAACTGGGCCGAGAGCAGGGACAGTCCCGCGAAGTGGAGCACGACGCCGAGCGGACCTGCGATCCGGGCCCAGCGCGGCGCCGCCTCGCGTCGCCGGCGGGCCTCGATGTACGCGGTCGCGACGGATGCGTAGACGGCGACGATCAGCGCAAGCAGGGTGGCGGCCATGACCCCCTATGGTCGGAGGAATGCGCACGAGTGCGCAACAATGACGGCGCCGGAGGGCCGGAGGTGTTCGTGCCCCGGACCGCGACACGCCCAGGGACTTCCGAGGGGCCCTCGGGGCACGGGCCTATGCTCGCGGGATGGCCCCCAAGGACGAGCCCCGTTCCGACGCCGTCGGCTTCGAAGCGCACCTCGAAGCGCTCGAGGAGGCGGTGCGCGCCCTCGAGTCCGCCGAGCTGACGCTCGAGGACTCCCTGAGCCGCTACCAGGACGGCGTGGCGCACCTGCGCGCCTGTCGCGGGCTGCTCGACGAGGCCGAAGCGCGCCTCGCCGAGCTCGTCGCCGACGCCGATGGGCAGCTCGAAGAGCGTCCGCTGCGGGTGACCGAGCAGGGGCTCGAAGACGATCCGGAGAGGTAGGGGCAGGTGGCGGAGGCCGACCCCACCCAGGAATCGCGCGGGCCCGAGAGTCGTCTCGGCGACATCCGCATCTGGGGTCTCGTCTTCGCGGGCGTGTTCGTCGCCCTGATGGTGAGCGTCGCGCTGCAGCTCTCCCGCGGCTACTACGACGCACGCTACGTCGACGTCGACGAGAGCACGCTCACCGCGACGGAGGCAGGCACGCGCCTGCACCTCGTCCTGCGGCACGCGCCGCGGCACGGCCAGCTGGCGCACGAGGTGCGACCGCCGTCCGACGACCAGCCGCTCTACACCATCGTCGTTCGGCTCTCCGCCCAGGGCGCGCCCGCTCCGTACGAGGACGAGGACGATCGCCGCATCCTCGACATCGACCTGCCGGACGTCGAGCGCGTGCGCGTGCTCGATCTGCGTTGGGCCCGTGAGGAGGTCGCGGTGATCGAGCGCACGGCGGGCCGCAAGGGCGGAGACGGGTCATGAACGGGCCCCCGGGGGGGTGGCGGCGGCGCACGTTCGCCAGCCTCGCGGTGCCCGCCTATCGCACCTACTTCTACGCGTTCATCGTCGTGATGACGGGCTTCTGGGTGCGCATCGCCGCCGTGGGCTGGTACGTCTACGAACTCACCGCGTCGACCAACGCCCTGGGCATCGTGACCGCGGCCGCGCTGATGCCCTTCGTGCTCTTCTCGCCCGCCGGCGGCGCCTTGGCCGATCGCGTAGACGAGCGCCGCATCATCTCGCGATTGATGATCGCGATCGTGCTCGTCAACGCCGGCCTGGCGGCGCTGATCTTCATGGACGTGGCGCGCTACGAGCACGTGATCGTCTACAGCTTCATCGCCGGCTGTTTCCGCGCCCTCGAGCACCCCGCACGCAACGCGTTGGTCGTGCGCCTCGTCGGTCGCGATCGACTGCACAACGCCATCGGCCTCAACGCGGCGTGCTTCCACTTCACATCGACGCTCGGGCCGCTCATCGCGGGCCTCGTGTACCACTTCGGCGGCCCGGGCACGTGCTTCGTCATCGTGGCCGTCTCCGCCCTGCCGATTGCGATCGTGATCCCGGGTCTCGAGGCGCGGGAGCGCGCGATCGCGCCGCGCGAGCCGTTTCGGAAGCAGCTCACCGCGGGCTTCGGCTACGTGTGGTCGCATCGCGCCACGCGTGCGCTGATGCTCACGGCCGCCGCGTCGATCTTCCTCGTCTGGTCCTTCCGGACGATCATGCCGGCGGTGAGCAAGGACGCCCTCGGTCTGGGTGACATCGGCTACGGCCTGCTGATGAGCGTGACGGGCGTCGGCTCCTTCCTCGGCGCGCTGTGGGTCGCCAGCGGCGGCACGCGGCGGCTGTCGGGCGCGCAGGCGCTCGTGCCGCTCGTCATCGCCGGCTGCATCGGCGTCGCCACCCTGGGCGCGGCCAGCGCCGTCTGGCTGGCGGCGCTCGGCCTGGTGGTGGCCGGCTTCTTCCACGTCGGCTTCATGGCGAGTGCGAACACCCAGGTGCAGATGATGGTGCCCGACGCCCTGCGCGCGCGCGTCATGGGCATCTGGGCGCTGACCTTCGGTGCCTGCTGGCCCCTCGGCGGGCTGTGGATGGGGGCCCTGGCGGAGGCGCGCGACACCCGCTTCGCGATCCTCGTCTCGGTCAGCGTCGCCGTCCTGTGCGTCTTCGTCCTGCGCGCCACGCGCGGCCGTCGCTCCGCGATGGAGGTGCCCAAGGACGTGCGTCAACTGGAAGAGACCTACACCTAGCGCGAATTCCCGCGCCGCCTGTCCGACTCGCAGGCAGGCCCCCGGTTCCTGGTCTAGCGCCCGCGTGGGCCGAACCCCCGTTCGGCGAGGACGCCGTCCCGCCGCGATTCCAGGAGACCGTGATGGACAAGAAACAGCTCGTGATGATTGCGGCCGGCGGCGCCGCCGTGACCCTCGTCGGCCTCTTCCTGCCTTGGGTGTCGCTCAGCGACGAGGGCATCGGCGGTGCGCTGAAGGCGCTCGGCAAGAGCGCCTCGTTCGCAGGGATCGAAGGCAGCGACGGCAAGATCGTGCTCGTCCTCGCGGCGATCGCCGGCGCGCTTGCGGGTGCCCAGGTGATGGGCAAGTCGCTCGTGTTGTCGGCACGCAAGGGCCTGCTCGTCGCGGGCATCTGCCTCGCCCTCGCCGCCGCCATCTGCGTGATCGACTTCCTCGACATCAGCGGCCCGGTCAGCGTCGGCTTCGGTCTCTACCTCAGCCTGCTCGGCTCCATCGCCGGCACCGTGACCGCCTTCCTCGCCTGGAAGCAGACCAGCGCCGAGCCCACCAAGGCCGCCACCGCATAACAAAACGGTGTCAGGACACTTTTCGCGGGCGGGGGGGG
>JASJAY010000056.1 GCA_030066775.1 Planctomycetota bacterium | reverse complement strand
ATCGTCGTCATGGGGCTCGCCTGCGGACTCCGGCCGGTGCCCGGATCCTACGCGGGCGGACCGCCCTGCGTCACCCGGGAGGCGTAGACTCGCGGGGCCAAAGGACGTGAGCGAGCAGGAGGCAGACGTCGTGCGCCAGTACCTCGACCTGATGCGGGAGATCCTCGAGACCGGACAGGACGGCGGCGATCGCACGGGGACGGGCACCCGCAGCCTCTTCGGGCGCCAGATGCACTTCGACCTGCGTACCAGCTTCCCGTTGCTCACGACCAAGAAGGTCCACCTCAAGTCGATCATCCACGAGCTCCTGTGGTTCCTCTCCGGCGACACCCACGTCGACTACCTGCAGCAGAACGGCGTGCGCATCTGGAACGAGTGGGCGACGGAGGAGCAGTGCGCCCGCTTCGGTCGAGAGGCGGGCGATCTCGGGCCGGTGTACGGCCACCAGTGGCGCAACTTCGGCGCCACCCAAGACGAGACCGGTGCCTACCGGAACGACGGCGTGGACCAGATCCAGCGCATCGTGGAGCAGATCCGGACCGATCCCACGTGCCGCCGCATGCTCGTCTCCGGCTGGAACCCCAAGGAGGCCGACCAGGTGGCGCTGCCGCCCTGCCACACCCTGTTCCAGTTCTACGTGAACGAGGGCGCCGGCGAGCTCTCCTGTCAGCTCTACCAGCGCTCGGCCGACTTCTTCCTCGGGGTGCCGTTCAACATCGCCAGCTACAGCCTGCTGACCATGATGATCGCCCAGGTCACGGGCCTGAAGCCCGGGGCGTTCGTGCACACCTTCGGCGACGTGCACCTCTACGCGAACCACTTCGAGCAGGCCCGGGAGCAGCTCGCGCGCGAGCCGCGGCCGCAGCCGATCATGCGCCTGAATCCGGAGGTCGAGGATCTCTTCGCCTTCAAGTACGAGGACTTCACCCTCGAGGGCTACGACCCGGCGCCCCTGATCCGCGCCCCGGTGTCCGTCTGACGTGGCCCTTCCGCGAGGGCCGCACCTCGGCCTGATCGTCGCCTACGCCCGGAATCGGGTGATCGGCCGGGCCGGCGGGCTGCCCTGGCGGGAACCGGAGGACCTCCGGCACTTCAAGCGCGTCACCATGGGGCACGCGATCGTGATGGGCCGCGTCTCGCACGCGTCCATCGGCCGGGCGCTGCCCGGACGGCGGAACCTCGTGGTCACCCGCAACCCCGACTACGAGGCGCCCGGCTGCGAGGTGTTCCCCACGCTCGAAGCGGCGCTCGAGGCGGCCTGGTCGGAGGACGCCTGCCCGTTCGTCATCGGCGGGGCGCAGATCTACGCCCTCGCCCTCCCGCGCGTGACGCGCCTCGAGATCACCGAGCTCGCGCTCGACGTCGAGGGCGACACCTTCTTTCCCGAGCTCGACGCCGAGGCGTGGCGCGAGGTCCATCGCCGCGAGCACGACGGCGGCCGCCTCGCCTTCCGCACCCTCGTTCGGGTGACCTCCTAGCGCCCCTCGCTCATCTGGCCTTAACGGCTGTGAACGGCCCGTGAATCGGATCGGCCGTCGCTGTGGTTGCGTTTCGCGATGCGACGAAAACGGCAGTGCAGGCCGCGGGGAGCGGGCTGCGGACTTGTGGAGGCGAGCTGCACGTGCGGCAGGACGGATCCGTTGCCACCGTGGCGCGCGGTGCGGGGGAGGGGGCCATCCTCACCCTCGAAGGCGACGTCACGATCCTCGTTGCGGATGAGCTGCTCACGGCCGCCCGGGAGGCGGCCGGGCACGGCAACGTGACGGTGGATCTCGGGGGGGTCGAGCACATCGACACCGCCGGCCTGCAGGTGCTGCTCGCGCTCCGTCGAACGCTCACCGGCAGCTCGCGAACGCTCACGCTGGCGAACGTCCCGGAACGCGTTCAGCGGTTCCTGGCGATCTCCGCGTTGCTCGCACCCCTCGGGGTCGAGGCGGCGACGACCGGAGCCGTGGAGGAGGACAGCCGATGACTCGCAAAGCACTCGTGGTGGACGACTCCGCCACCATGCGGCAGATGATCTCGCTCACGCTCGAGGAGCAGGGCTTCGAGGTGATGCAGGGCGTCGACGGCGCAGACGCGCTCGAACAGCTGAACGGCAGCGAGGTCGACGTGATCATCACCGACCTCAACATGCCGGTGATGGACGGCATGACGTTCATCCGACATGTCCGCTCCCAGCCGGTCCACCGGTTCACGCCGATCCTGATCCTCACGACCGAGGGCGGCATCGACCGCAAGCTCGAGGGCAAGGAGGCGGGTGCGACGGGTTGGATCGTGAAGCCCTTCGACCCGTCGCGCCTCGTGCGCGTCGTCCACCGCGTGGTTGCGTAGGGGAGACGAGCGCCAAGGTGCCGATCGACGTCAGCCAGTTCCGCGGCATGTTCTTCGAGGAGGCGCGCGACTACGTCGCGGCCTTCGAGCAGGCCGTGCTGCAGCTGGAGAAGGACCCGAGCGACAAGGCGTCCGTCCAGGAGATGTTCCGCGCGGCGCACTCGCTCAAGGGCTGCAGCTCGACGCTGGGCGTCAACGACGTGGCGGCGTTCACGCACGTGCTCGAGAACCTCCTCGACCACATGCGCGAGCGCAGCGTCGCCGTCTCGGCCGAGCTGATCGAGCTGCTCCTGGCGTCGAGCGACATGCTGGGCGACCTGCTGCAACGCGCGCGGGAGGGGCAGGAACCCCCGCCCGGCATGGAGCCGCTCGTCCACAAGCTCGCTGCCCACGTACGCGTGCAGGATGACGCGCCGGCGGAGGTGTCCCATGGAGAGGACCAGGGCACGCTGAGGGGCGACGGGCGCATGGCGCTCGAGATCCGCTGTGAGCCGAACCTGCTCACCGAGGGCCTCGATCCGCTGCCGCTCCTGCGCGAGCTCTACGAGGTCGCGGAGGTCGAGTCTCTCGAGGCCGACGTGAGCCGTGTCCCCGATCTCGACGCGCTGGAGCCCGAGCGCTGCTACCTCGCCTGGTCCGGTGTCGTCGATCTCGAGGACGGCCCCGAGGCGGTGCGCGAGATCTTCGAGTTCGTCGAGGACACCTGCCACGTCACCCTCGCACCCATCGAGGCGAAGGCGCCGGCCGCGTCAAGCGCCGACGAGACGGCCGAGGCGCTGATCCAGAAGAGCGCCGGTCTCGACCGCACCGCCGGCGAGAAGGCCACCTTGCGCGTCGCGACCGAGCGCATCGACGAGATGATCAACCTCGTGGGCGAGCTCGTGATCGCGCAGGCGAGCCTGGCGCAGACCGCCGGCGGGCTCGAGGCGGACGAAGCGATCGCCGAGTCGATCGAGCGCATGGGGCGGCGCCTGCGTGAGCTGCAGCAGTGCGCGCTCTCGGTGCGGACGATCCCGCTGTCCACCGTCTTCTTCCGCTTCCCGCGTCTCGTGCGCGACCTGGCCGCCGAGCTCGGCAAGCAGGTCCAGCTCGAGGTCGTCGGCGGCGAGACCGAGCTCGACAAGGGCGTGATCGAGGGCCTCGCGGGGCCCTTGACCCATCTCGTGCGCAACGCGATGGACCACGGCCTCGAGACGCCCGAGGCGCGCGAGGCCGCGGGCAAGCCCGCGACGGGCTCGATCCAGCTCGCCGCACGACAGGAACACGGCTCGGTCGTGATCGAGCTGTCCGACGACGGTCGCGGGCTCGACACCCAGCGCATCCTCGAGAAGGCGCGGGCGGCCGGCCTCGTCGGACCGAACGAGACCGTCGGCAGCGACCGGCTGCACGCGATGATCTTCGAGCCCGGGTTCTCCACGGCCGCGAGCGTCAGCGACGTCTCGGGCCGCGGCGTCGGCATGGACGCGGCGCGTAGCGCCATCGAGGACCTCAGCGGCACGCTGCACGTGCGCTCGGAGCCCGGTCGCGGCACCACCGTTTGCGTCACCCTGCCGCTCACCCTGGCGATCCTGGACGGCTTCGCGCTCATGGTCGGCCGCCAGACCTACGTGGTGCCGCTGCTCTCGGTACTCGAGGTCGTCAAGCCCGCCCGCGAGGACTTCTCCACCGTGCTCGATCGCGGCGAGCTCGTCTCGGTCCGTGGCGACGTCATGCGCCTGGTGCGCATGCGCGACGTGCTGGGCCATCCGCCCGCGCTCGACGACGCGGAGGGGCTCATCGTCGTGGTCGAGGTCCAGGGCGAGCGCTTCGGTCTGCTCGTCGACGACCTGGAGGGGCAGACCAACGTGGTCATCAAGGGCCTCGACGAGAGCGTCAAGACCAGCCCCGCCATCCTCGGCGGGAGCATCCAGGGCGACGGGTCGATCGCCTTCATTCTCGACCTGGCGGGGGTGGTGCGTGTCCACCTCGCCTTGCGACGCACGCCGGCGCTGGCCACACCCGAGTCCGAGTCGCCGAGCGGCATCTGAGGAGCCACCATGTCCGATCCCGACTCCGTACCGACGACCGCGCCCGCCTCGGAGACGAGCCAGTATCTGACGTTCGCCCTGAAGGACGTCACGTACGCACTGCCGGTCGAGGCGGTGAAGGAGATCCGCGGCTACACGGACGTGACCCCGGTGCCGGGCGCCGCCGACTACGTCCTGGGCGTCATGAACCTGCGCGGGCAGGTGATCCCCGTCATGGACCTGCGCGCGCGCTTCGGCATCGAGACGAAGGCACGCGACCGGTTCACCGTCATCGTGCTCATCCAGCTGGCGACCCGTGTCGTAGGCGCCGTCGTCGACGCCGTCGCGGACGTGCTCGACATCGCATCGGACGCGATCGGTCCGGTGCCCGAGCTGGGCGAGACGATCGACCAGAGCTACTTGGCCGGAATGGCCACGATCGACGACGACGTCGTCCTCACGCTGTGCGTGGACGCCATCGTCGGATCCGAGGGATTGGCTGACGCCGCGAGCGCAGCCTAGGAGGCAGTCATGCAGGTACTCCACGACATGCGGGTGATGGCCAAGCTCATGCTGGCCGCGGCCCTGATGTGCGTCATCGTCATCGCCGTCGGCCTGGTCGGCGTGACGGAGGTGTCCGACATGCGCGACATCGCCGACACGATGTACCACCACGAGGTGCTCGGCGTCGCAGCGGCGCAGGAGGTCGACATCGGTGTCCTCAAGGTGCTCGACCGGGTCGAGCACGCGCTGGCGCATCCGGAGACCCTCAGCGAGATGCGGACGAAGATCGCGGAGCACACCCGCGGGATCCAGCGCTCGCTCGAGCAGCTCGCCGAGAGCAACGGCACGGAAGCCGCCGACAAGGAAGAGAAGGAGGTGCGCGCCGAGATGCCCCTCTTCCTCGGACTCGCGGACGAGGTGCTGAACAAGATCGCGGCCAATGACATCGAGGCCGCGCAAGCGGCCGAGAAGAAGCTGATCCAGAGCGAGGAGAAGCTCGATCGCCTCACCCATGAGCTGACCGACCACCGCTTGGAGCGTGCGCGGCACGAAGACGCACAGGCCGCCGCGATCCACGACCAGTCGAAGCGGTTCATGTTCCTATTCATCGCTGCGGCCGTGATCCTCGGGTTCGGTGCGGCATACATCGTTGCCCGCTCGATCTCCGTGCCGCTGCGCGAGAGCGTGGACGTCCTCGAGGACGTCGCGGCAGGCGACCTCACGTCCTCTCTGGAGCTCGATCGCAAGGACGAGCTCGGGCAGATGGCGAACGCCCTCAACGCGGCGCTCGGGAGCATGCGCGACGCGCTCACGGAGGTGCGCGGCGCGGCGATGAACGTCGCCGGCACGGCGGGACAGCTCCAGGCGGCTGCCCAGGACATCAGCAGCGGCTCCCAGGAGCAGGCGTCGGGTCTCGAGGAGGCCGCCGCCAGCCTCGAGGAGATGGCCGAGGCCATCCGCCAGAACGCGGACGGCGCGCAGCGCGCCAACGAGGTCTCCGTGGCCTCGCGCGAGACCGCCGAGCACGGCGGACGGATCGTGTCGGAGGCCGTCGAGGCCATGGACGGCGCGAACGAGGCCTCGCAGCGCATCGCGCAGATCATCGGCACGATCGACGAGATCGCGTTCCAGACGAATCTGCTCGCGCTCAACGCCGCGGTCGAGGCGGCGCGGGCCGGAGAGCAGGGCCGCGGGTTCGCGGTCGTCGCCTCCGAGGTCCGCAACCTCGCGCAGCGCAGTGCGAGCGCCGCCAAGGAGATCAAGGAGCTGATCCAGGACAGCGTCTCGCGGGTCGAGAACGGCTCGCGACTCGTCAACGAGTCCGGCGAGAGCCTCGAGACGATCGTCGACTCGGTCAAGCGGGTCACGGACCTCGTCGGCGAGATCGCGGCCGCGAGCAAGGAGCAGTCGATCGGCGTCGACCACGTCAACACGGCCGTCATGCAGGCGGACCGGGTGACGCAGGGCAACGCCGCACAGACGGAGGAGCTCTCGGGCAGCGCGGAGTCGCTGGCGGCCAACAGCCAGCAGCTGCTCTCGCTCGTCAGCCGATTCAAGGTCGAGCACGGCGAAGCGTCGATCCCGCAGAGCGGTCGGCCCAGCGCTCCCGTGCTGAGCCTGCACCCGAGCCCCACGCCCGGGCCGTCGACCTCGACGCCGCTCGCGCCCACGGGAACCGACGGCTACGAGGAGTTCTAGGCCGGGAGGTGCACCCCCTCGCCACGGTCCGCCCCGCATGATCGGCAAGCCGCTCACCACCCCGCGCCGCTCGAGCTCCATGCCCGAGCTGCGTCCCGAGACCTTCCGGCGGTTCCAGGAGCTGCTCCGGGAGCGGGTCGGGATCTTCCTGGGGGCGCCGAAGCGCCAGCTCCTGATCTCGCGGCTCGCCAAGCGCCTGCGTGCACGGGGGTGCGCCGACTTCGAGAGCTATCTCGAGCTCGTGCTCGCCGACGAGGATCCCGCCGGCGAGTTCCAGGAGATGGTGAATCGCATCACCACGAACAAGACCGACTTCTTCCGCGAGTCGCATCACTTCCGGCACCTGCGCGACGAAGTCCTGGATCGACTCGTGCGTGCGGGCGAGGGCGCGCCGCGGATCTGGAGCGCCGGCTGCTCGACGGGAGAGGAGCCGTACTCGATCGCCATGGAACTGGCCTCCATGCTCCCCGCGAGCGAGCGGCGCGAGCCCCTGATCCGGGCCACGGATATCGACACGCAAGTGCTGCTGCGGGCGGCCGAGGGGGTCTATCCCCAGGGTCGATTCCGCGGCGTACCGGTCGACCGCTGGCAGCCCTGGTTCCTGCGCGGCACCGGTCGCCACGACGGAACGGTGAAGGCGCGCGAGCAACTACGGCGCTTGATCGCGTTCGAGCAACACAACCTGACGTCGGACCGCTGGCCGGACCGTGGGTCCTTCGACGTCGTGTTCTGCCGCAACACGCTGATCTACTTCGATCGGCCGACGCAGCAGAAGGTCGTGCGACGGCTCGCACGCTCGTTGCGCGAGGGCGGCACGCTCTTTCTCGGTCACTCCGAGAACATGCTCGGCGACGTTCCCGAGCTGGTGCAGGTCGGGCAGACGACGTTCGAACGGCGCACCGGCGGCCACGCGGCTGCCGTGACCAAGCGACCGCAGCTCAAGGAGCGTCCCTTCGAGGCGCGCGTGTACGCCGGCGGCATGTTCTGCAGCGGCCGCCCGGCCGTCGTGCGCACGCTGCTCGGCTCCTGCGTGGCGGCGTGCCTCTACGACCCGAAGGCGCGCATCGGCGGCATGAACCACTTCCTGCTGCCCGAGGGCCGTCTGGAAGGTGCGGGGCGCGCGTTGGCGTACGGCGTTCACGCGATGGAGACGCTGGTCAACGAGATCATGCAGCGCGGCGGCGAGCGCCGGCGCCTCAAGGCCAAGCTCTTCGGAGCGGCCTCGGTGCTGACCGACTTCGCAGGCGGCCGGGCCGTCGCCGAGCGCAACCAGGCCTTTGCCCGCGGCTACCTGGAGGCCGAGGGGATCGAGCTCGTGGCGCACAAGCTGGGCGGCGAACGCCCGCTCGACGTGCGCTTCGAGACGCATACGGGACGCGCCTTCGTCCGCGACGCCGGCAGCGACCGCCGCCGCGCGACCGCGAGCGTGGAAGCCGAGTACTTCCGCCAGATCTCCGAGATCGCGGCGGGCAAGGCGAGCCCCGAAACGACCATGTTCGACAAGAGCACGGCGCAGACCGACGACATCCTGTTCGAGGACAGCCATGAGTGATCTGAAGACAAGGGACGAGGCCGGCGCGCCGGAGTGGGATCAGCTGGGCACCGACCTGGTCGAGACCATCCGTCGTCACTACGCGAGCTTCCGCGATGACGTCGAGCAGATGCGCGAGCTCGTCGAGGACGCCATCGGCAAGCTCGTGTCCGCGTATCACATCCTCCAAGCGCAGGCCAAGATCGGCTACGAGGTCATGCGCGGCAGCCGGGAGGATGACGAGGAAGAGGGGGACGAGACCGGGGTCGCCCAGGCAGGCACCTCGGCGGCGCTCACGGCGCTGCAGTTCGAGGACGTGCTCACGCAGCTGCTCCAGCGGCTGCGTCAGCGCTGCGATCGGTTCCGGCCGCTGCCCACGACGCTCGTGGACAGCGTGCTGCGCTCCGTGCAGGAGATGCAGGAAGACGCCGATCACGTCGGTGCGCTGGAGGAGGTGCGGGCCGAGCTCGAGCGCGTTCGAGAGGACGTCGACGAGGGCGCCGAGCGCTGCATCAAGCAGCGATCCATGGACCCGGGCTCCGTCGAGCTCTTCTAGCGATCAGTCGGAGGTCCCCATGACACGCGCGACGCGCTCTCCGCGGAAGCGACGCCCGACGGCGCTGATCGTGGACGACATGCGCGTGAACCGCATGGTCCTGGAAGCGCAGCTCGCGCGCCTCGGCTACGCGTGCCGTCAGGCCGCGAGCGGACCCGAAGCGATCGCCGCTTGCCGGGAGGAGCTGCCGGACGTCGTGCTGCTCGACGTGGTCATGCCCGACATGAACGGCGTGGAGGCCTTGAAGGTGATCCGTCGGCTGCCCGGCGCGGCGAGGCTGCCCGCGATCATGCTGACCGGGCTCGAGCACGACGAGATCGCCGAGCGCGCACAGGCCGCCGGCGCCTCCGCCGTGCTCGGCAAGCCGCCCGATCTGCAGAAGCTCAGGCGCGTCTTGCGCAAGCACGTGCGGACACGTCGACGGTCGCGACCCACGGCCCCGATCGCGGAGGCATCGCCGCGCGCCTTCGGCAACCGCACGCGCGTGCTGGTCGTGGACGACTCGGCGCTCGTGCGGGAGCTGCTCAGCCAGATGCTCTCGGCCGACCCGGAGATCGAGGTCGTGGGAACGGCCCGCGATGCGAACCGAGCCTGGCAGCGCATCCAGTCGCTGAAGCCCGATGTGATCACGCTCGACGTGGAGATGCCCGGCATGGACGGGCTGACCTTCCTCGAGCGGCTCATGCGCATCCGGCCCATGCCGGTGATCATGGTCTCGTCGCTCACGGAGAAGGGCAGCAGCGCCACGATGCGCGCCCTCGAGCTCGGCGCGATCGACTTCGTCTGCAAGCCCAAGGTCGACGTGAAGGCGGGCACCGCTGCCCTCGCCGACGAGATCGTGAGCAAGGTGAAGGTGGCTTCCCGCGCACGCCTGCCGGTCGCGCCCGCGCGTCCCATCGCCCGCGCGACGGCGGACGGCTTCCCGCGCGTCGGGCAAGCGTGCGTGGCCCTCGGGGCCTCGACGGGCGGTCCCAAGGCACTCGGCGGTCTGCTCCAGGCCTTGCCCTCCGACTTCCCCCCGATCCTCGTGACCCAGCACATGCCCGGCACGTTCACGCGCTCCTTCGCCGATCGACTCGACGGCCAGTGCGACCTCACGGTGCGCGAGGCCGAAGGGGGCGAGGCGCCGCGGCGTGGCATGGTGTTCATCGCGCCGGGCATCGCGCACCTGCGCGTGGAGCTCTCGGCACTCGGTCCGGTCCTCGTCCTGGACGACGGGCCGCCCGTGAACCACCACCGGCCCTCGGTAGACGTGCTCTTCGACAGCGTGGCCGAGGTCTACGGGCGCCATGGTGTCGCGGCGTTGCTCACGGGCATGGGCGCGGACGGTGCGCGCGGGCTCGGCGCGATCCGCGCGGCGGGCGGGAGCACCATTGCGCAGGACGAGAAGACCTCCCTCGTCTACGGCATGCCGCGGGTGGCCTTCGAGATCGGGGCGGCGGAACACGTGCTGCCGCTCGAGCGCATCCCGCGCGCCCTCGTGAAGCTCGTCGCCAAGTCGGCCGCGCGTCGGCGTCGCGCCTGACCCGGCCGCGTTGACGAGCCCTCCGCCCTCCCTACAGTGCGGCGAACGGGAGGTGCGCATGCTCACGAGCGTCGCCGTACAAGTGCATGACATGGAGCGGATGACGGCGTTCTACGCCGAGGCGTTCGGGGCCGTCTTCGAGCCCGTGGACACGATGGGCCTCGCCTCCCAGTTCGGGCGCGTGGGCGACCTCCTGCTCAAGTTCGTGCCCCTGCGCGCGGCGGCTGACTTCGAGGGCTTCCCCTCGCACCAGCTCGGCTTCCGCGTCGACGATGTCGATCGCGTGGTCGCGTTGGCGACGAAGCACGGGGGCCGCCTGGAAGGCGAGCTCGTCCGTGAGGCCGGGCGCGTCCAGGGCGCCCTGCGCGATCCCGACGGCAACACGCTCGAGGTTGTCAGCGAGGCCTGAGGAAGAGCCCCGGCCCGTCGCCGGAGCGACGGGCCAGGAAATGCGCTCAGCGGATGCGCATGCCGAATCGCCGCTGTCCGGGGATCCAGGCGTGGGTCAGCATCAGGGTCACCGTGCTACCGGGCGCCACGCGGCTCCCGGCCTGCGGGCTTTGCGATCCGACGATCCCTTCGGCGTGACGACCGCGGCGCGAGAGGTCCACCTGGAAGCCGAGGCGTCGAAGCAGCCGGACGGCGGCTTCCGCGTCCAGCCCCCGCACGTCGGGGACGGTCGTGATGCCGCGGCGATCGCGGTCGATCCGATCCGGGAAGCGGTTGCGGTCGCGGTCCCGGTCGTAGCCGTGGCGTCCGTCCCGGCCGTGGGTGAAGGCCGGCACCGCGACGCGGAGACGGATGGCCGTGTCGTACGGCACGCGACGGCCGGCCCGGGGCCGCTGGCGGATGACGGTGGGGCGGTCGATGCCGTGCTGCGGCACCTCGTGCACGTCGGCTCGGAGTCCGGCCCGCTCGAGCTGCCTCAGGGCGCGCCTCAGGCGCAGGCCCTCGACGTGCGGCACGGTCGTGCGGTTGTCGACCACGCGCAGGCGCAGCAGCCCGCGGAACGGAAGCGTGGCACCGGCACGCGGGTGCTGGCCGATCACGCGGCCCTCGAGGTGCGCCGGTCCGCGCACGGCATCGATGGCGATGGCGTAGATGTCCTGGAGCGACTCGATGACGGCGTCGGCCTGCTGGCGTCGGATCGTGGGCACGATCGTCTGGACGCGGATCGGAATGCCGACGTGGATCACGATCTCGTGACTGCGATCGATCCACGCGCCGGCGGCGGGGACCGTGCTCAGCACGCGGCCGACGCGGTCGCTCGCGACGTGTTCGGTGCGACAGCGCAGACCGAGCGCTTCCAGCTCGCGGATGGCCGCGGCTTCGCGGCGGTTCGCGACATCGGGCAGCTCGAAGGCATGCACACCGCCGTGACGTCGTCGGTCGTGTTCATGGCGATCGGCATGGGCGTCCGGTGCGGGACCCGTGAGAACGAGCAGGAGCGCGCCGAGAACGGTGGCGGCCGCACGTGCGGCGCGAGAGCGAATGGGGGAGCGAAGGGTGAGACGTCGCATGGGATTCTCCGAGACAAGGGATGCGGTTGGCGTCCCGGACCACGCCATGCCGAACGCGGCGCAACATGCATTCCGCGGCCTCGGAGAGGGCATGCCATCGCGGCGAACGGCGCGCCGGAGGCAAGAACTAGCCGTTTGCGGAGCCGTTACCGGCGTGTAACGCGCGCAGCGTGTTCCACGAACGGAGACAGGTTGAATGGCCGCGTTGCGACGTTGTCCATCCCATCCGCGTCGTGCAATCGGACGAGCTCGAGAACGAGCGAACGCTCGACCCACGCTACGGCTTCGCTTGCGACACGGGAGCAACTGGCGGTGTCGTGATGCACCGAGTCGTGTGTCGAGCGCGTTCTCGTGGCACGCACGGAGGCCCGCCGTCACTAGCCGAGCGCGAACTCACGCAGCGTCGCGTTGAGCGACGTCTTCTTGTCCGTGGAGGCCTTGCGCTCGCCGATGATCAACGCGCACGGCAGCTCGTAGTCGCCCGCGGGGAAGGTCTTCGTGCGCGTGCCCGGGATCACCACGGCGCCGGGCGGCACCTGGCCGCGCAGCGTGACCGGCTCGTCGCCGCGCACGTCGATGATGTGCGTGCTCGCCGTGAGCACGACGCCCGAGCCCAGCACGGCGCCGCGGCCGATGTGCATGCCCTCGACCACGACGCAGCGTGAGCCGATGAAGCAGTCGTCCTCGATGATCACGGGACGCGCGCCGGGCGGCTCGAGGACGCCGCCGATGCCCACGCCGCCGGAGAGGTGGACGCCGCGGCCGATCTGCGCGCACGAGCCGACGGTGGCCCACGTGTCGACCATCGTGCCGCCGCCGACCCAGGCGCCGATGTTGACGAAGCCCGGCATGACGACGACGCCGCGCTCCAGGAACGAGCCGTAGCGCACGACGCCACCGGGCACGACCCGGACGCCGGCGTCCGCGAGGTTCTGCTTCAGGGGCACCTTGTCGTAGTAGAGGAAGGGCCCGGCCGGCATCTCCGCCATCGGGGCGAGGGCGAAGTAGAGGTTGACCGCCTGCTGCAGCCAGCCGTGCACGGTCCAGGCGCCGTCGTCGTCCTGGGTCGCAACGCGAAGCGTGCCGGCGTCGAGATCGGCCACTGCGCTAAGGGCGGCCTCGCGATGCGCCGCATCCTCGAGCAGGGCGCGGTCGTCGAACGCCGCCTGGACGAGGTCGGCGCGGGGATCGGTGGCGGTGCTCATGCGGTGCGCTCCACGGGGGCGCGCGACTATAGCCGGGCCCAGCGTGTGAGCGCCTCTTCGCACCCGGCCACGCTGGGAACCAGGGCCGCGCGGAAGAACCGCTCGTTGCCGCGGCCGAAGAACGAGCCCGGCGAGACGACGATGCCCGCGTCCATGAGGCGCGCCGCGTAGGAGGCGTCGGTCTCGCCCTCGGGCACACCGATCCACATGTAAAAGGTCGAGGACGTGGGATAGACCGACAGCCCGAGGGACTCGAGCCCCGCCCGCATCACGTCGCGCTTCGCGCCGAAGATGCGGCGGCGTTCTTCGACGTGCGCCTCGTCGCGCCACGCCGCGACGCTCGCGCGTTGCACGAACTCCGTGTTCGCCTGGCCCATGGCGGCACGCTGCGCGCGGTAGAACGCCAAGAGCTCCGGGTCGCCGGCGATGATGCCGGAGCGGTAGCCGGTCATGCCCGAGCGCTTCGACAGGCTGTGGAAGACGAGGCAGCCTTCGCGCCCGAACTCGAGCAGGCTGCGTGGCTTCTCACCGAAGTAGATCTCCGTGTAGCACTCGTCGGAGCAGAGCACGAAGCCGTACGCGTCGCGTGCGGCCACCCAGGCTTCGAACAGCTCCGCCGGCATGTCGGTGCCGGTCGGGTTGTGCGGGTAGTTGATCCAGACGATGCGCGCGCGCTCGAGCTCGGCTTCGGGCACGTCCTCGGGCCGCATGAGGTACTGATTCTCGGCGGTCAGGGCGTGCGGCACCCGGTGGGCCGTCGCGTAGAGCGTGCCGATCTCCATCACCGGATAGCCGGGCTCGGGATAGACGATCGCGTTCTTCGGGCTCCCGATGTCCACGAGCACCAGCGGCAGGTGGAAGATGGCCTCCTTGCTGCCGCGACTCGGCAGCACCTCCGTCTCGGGATCCAACGACACGTCGAAGCGCGCTTCGTACCAGTCGGAGAAGGCCTCGCGCAGCGCAGGCAGCCCCTTGATCGTGGGGTACTGCGAGATCTCCGGCACCGAATCGATCAACGCCTGGCGGATGACGGGCGCCGTCGGCTCCACCGGATCGCCCGTGCCGAAGTCCAGCACGTCGATGCCCTTCGCCACGAGCTCCGCCTTGCGGCGCGCGAGCTCGACCATCGGGTACGTCTGCAGCTGGCGGATCCGATCGTCCATATGGGGATGCTACTCACTGCATGGCGTGAGCCACGCATGGGATCGGTCCCCATCCGGCGATCCCACGAGCGAGAGCGCGCGCTCTTCGAGCTCGGTTTCGGGGCGATCACCCACGCGCAGGGCATAGTCCACCCCGGGGCCCCAGGCGTCCTCTGCCAGGGGACGCAGGGCGGTGGCGACGTGGCCGAAGGTGTAGCGCGGGTTCACCTCGCACAGCGCGCGCAGCGACTCGCCCCCGTCCGGATCGCGGTAGCGATAGGCGTCGAAGCCGAAGGGGCCGGCGTAGCCGTCCTGCGCAAGGTCCCGGCGCACGATGCCAGCGAGTGCGTGCAGCCGCTCGAGCGCTGCCGCATCGAGTCCTTCGCCCACGTCCGTCCGGATGCCCTCGAACCGCCCGCGTCCGTCGACCTCGAGCCGATGGACGTGCACGGTGTCGCCGTGGACGACGCACCCGTAGTCCTCGAGCCGGTCCATCCAGGGCTCCAGCAGGAGCTCGCCGTACGTCGAGAGCAGCCGCTCGATCCCCGCCTGCTTCACGCGCACCGCTGTACGCCCGTCGCCGGTGATTCGATCGCGACCCGCCGCCGCGAACGGCGCCTTCAGCACCCACGCGCCGTTCCACGCCGGCGCGGCCTGCGCCGCGTCCAGGGACGAGACGAAGCCTGCCTCCGGGACGACCGTATCCCACGCCTGCCAGTGCTCGAACGCCCAGCGCCGGTGACCGATCCGCCAGGTGGAGACGTCGCCCCAGCTGGCGACGGCGTCTGTCGGTGGGGGACCCGACACGAGCCGCGGCGCGGGAAGCCGCGCGTCACGCCGGCAGGCGGCATCCACGGGTGCCAGAGTCCACAGGGCGTCCGCCTCGGGCCACAGCACGGCGCACAACAGCCCCAAGCGCGACGCCCGCTCCCGAGCGGGGGCCGAGAGGGGCTTGGGCGCGAGGCCCGCACGGCGGGCCCAGGTCTGCTCCACGTCGAGGTTCGCGGCGAAGCACCCGCCGCCACCGGTCACCGCGGGGCGCCCCCGGGCTTCGTGGGGTCGGTCGCCCGCAGGTTGTCGATGAACGCGTCGTCGAAGCCCGCCTCCTGGCGGCTGCGCGTGTCGAAGGTCGCACCGCGTGCGCGCTCGGGCCCGAGCGGCGGCTTCACGTTCGCGCAGTACGTGGCCCACGCGTCGATGCCCGCCGGCTTCCAGCGCTCGAGCCAGAACCAGGCGAACGCGACATGACCGATCTCGTCGCCGTGCACCATCTCGAGGATGCGCGCCGTCTCGGTGTCGCCGATTGCGCGCGCCGCGTCGATGTACTCGACGGCGAAGTCGAGGTTGGCGTTCTCGAACGTGAGGCCCATGGTGCAGATGAACTGCAGCGGGGTCTCGACCTCCTGGATCGCCTTCCAGAACTGGGACGAAACGGGGAACGCGCCAAAGCGGCCGCCGAGGCCGTGGATGCGCCGCACGTACATGGCGCAGTGGCGCTGCTCGTCCGTCATGATCTTGATCAGGCCCTGGCGGAACTCCGCGGGCGCGTCGGGGAACGCGAGGATGGCCCAGGCGAAGAGCTCGGCCGCCTGCAGCTCGTGATTGGCGAGCGCGTGCAGGATGCGGATCTTCTGGGCGGGATCGTGCATCGCGTCCGCCGGCGGCACCTTCGCCTGGCGATGCATCTCCATCGCGAGGCTGGCCGGGCGCACGGGCGCGGTCAGGCGGTAGCCCGGACGCGGTTTCTCGTCAGTGAGACCGGGGGGCGGCGGTTCGAGCTTCGCGCGCAGGGTCCGCGCGCGGAGGATGTCCCAGGCGTGTTCCCGCAGTTCCATGGCATCAGTAGATCCGAAGACGCCGGATTGGCGAGATTCGTTTTCGTCGCTGTAGGGGCCGGATGAGCCTTCTCGATCGGGTCCACGCCTGCACCCGCCACGACCCGGGAGGGCGCGTCCCGCTGCGCGTCGAGGGCGCCGTGCGGGGCCGCCTGACGCCGGCCTTGGCCGAGGCGCTCACGGGCTTTCCGGACGTCTTCGTGCCCGCCGGAGACGGGCTCGCGCTCCATCCCGATCTGCACACCGCTGCGTTGCGCACGCAGGCCGTGGGGGCCGTCGTGGACGCGCTCTACCCGCGGGGGCTCTTCGGCGCGCGGCGCGGCGAGCTCTACCCCGTCAGCCGGCGCTTCGATGACGCACCCGCGTTCGCCCTCGAGCGCGGCGCCGTCGGGGCGTTCGGCACGCCCGCGTTCGGCGTGCACCTCAACGGCTTCGTGGATGGCGCCGCGGGCCCCCGGCTGTGGATCGCGCGGCGGGCCGCGGCGAAGCCCACCTTCCCCGGTCGCCTGGATCACCTCGTGGGCGGCGGGCAGCCTCTCGGGCTCGGGGTCGAGGCGAACCTGCGCAAGGAGTGCGCGGAGGAGGCCGGCCTTCCCGACACGCTGCTCGGCGGGCTGACGCCCATCCATCGCCTCACGTACCGCTTCGAGGACGAGTACGGCTTCCACGACGACACGACCTTCGTGTTCGATCTGGCGCTGCCGAGCGACTTTCGCCCGCGCCCGCAGGACGGCGAGGTCGACGCGTTCGAGCTGTGGCCCCTCGCGCGCGTCATCGACACGCTGCGCACGACGCGCGCGTTCAAGACGAACGTCGCGCTCGTGATCCTCGACTGGCTGCTGCGGCGTGGCGAGCTCGACGGCGACCCCGAGCGCGATGCGCTCGAGGACGCGATCGGCGCCCTGCGCGGCCCGCTCGGCGCGGCGTGACGGCTCAGGCGTCGCGCCGCGGTGCGTGCCGGATGCGCGGCCCTTGGCGACCGAGCCGCTCCAGGAACGAGGGCGGCTCCTGCTTGCGCTTGGGACGCGCGGGCAGGTACTGCCGAGGCCACGGCTGGTCGTCGGCGAAGTAGCGGCCCGCGGCCTGCATCGTGAGGTGCGGGTTGATCAGGTGCGGACGCGCGAGCGCGCAGAGGTCCGCACGACCGGCGGCCACGATCGTGTTCACGTGGTCGGCACCCAGGATGGCCCCGACGGCCATCACGGGCACCTCGGCCTCGTAGCGGATGCGCTCGGCGAACGGCACCTGGTACATCCGCCCGTACTCGGGCGCCGACTCCGGCACGTTGCCCGCGGTCGAGACGTCCACGACCGCGCAGCCGTTTGCCTTGAGCATGCGCGCGAGCTCGACCGACTCGTCGATCGTGAGGCCGCCTTCGTCGTCGAGCCAGTCCGTGGCCGAGATGCGCACGAACACCGGCTTCTCCGCCGGCCACGCCTCGCGTACCGCCCGCAGCACCTCCAGCGGGAAGCGCGCGCGGTTGCCGAGCGAGCCGCCGTAGTCGTCGGTACGACGATTGGAGAGGGGCGAGATGAAGGTCGAGAGCAGGTAGCCGTGGGCCATGTGCAGCTCGACCATGTCGAACCCGGCCCGCGCCGCGCGCTGCGTCGCCTCGACGTACTCCGCCGTCACGCGATCCATGTCCTCGCGCGACATCTCGTGCGGCGTGGGCCAGTCCGCGTCGAACGGCGTGGCCGAGGGGCCCAGCGGGGTCCAGGCGGTGTCGTCCCGCAACGGGTCGTCGCCTTCCCAGGGCAGGTTGCAGGAGGCCTTGCGTCCCGCGTGCCCGAGCTGCATGCCGATCTTCGCCGCAGACTGCTCGTGGACGAAGTCGACGACGCGCTTCCAGCCCGCCTCGTTCTCGTCGGAGTAGATGCCTGCGCAGCCGTGCGTGATCCGTCCTTCGGCGGAGACGTTCGTCATCTCCGTGATCACGAGTCCCGCGCCGCCGACGGCGAGCGCGCCCAGGTGGACGAGGTGCCAGTCGTTCGGCGTGCCGTCGACAGCCGAGTACATGCACATCGGCGAGACGACCACGCGGTTGGCGAGCTCCATGTTGCCGGCGGTGAACGGCGTGAACATCGGCGCCGGCGGCGGCGTGGTGGTGATGCCGAGGTTCTCGGCGTGGTTCGCCGCGACGCGCTCGATGAACTCGGGATCGCGAACGGCCAGGTTGTCGTACGTGATGCGCTTCGAGCGCGTCATCAGGTTGAAGGTGAACTGGATCGGGTCCTGGTCCATGTAGCGCGCCGTGTGCTCGAACCACTCGAGGCTCGGCTGCGCGGCCTTCTGGATCTTGATCTCCTCCAGCCGCCGGCTCGCCTCGTACGCCGCGAGCACCTTCGGCACGTCGTCGGTGCCGTGGACCTTGAACGCCTCGACCAAGGAGATCGCGTCCTCCATGGCCAGCTTCGTGCCCGAGCCGATGGAGAAGTGGGCCGTGTGCGCCGCGTCGCCGAGCAGCACGACGTTCTCGTGGTGCCAGCACGCGTTGCGTACGGTGGGGAACGTGCGCCAGATGCTCTTGTTGCCCAGCAGGCGATAGCCGCCCTCGAGGTGATCGGCGAAGAGCGCCTCGAAGTACGCGATCGTCTCCTCTTCGCTCGCCTGGTCGAGGCCGGCGCGCTTCCAGACGTCTTCGTGGCACTCGACGATGAACGTCGAGAGGTTGGGCTCGAAGGGGTAGGCGTGGACCTGGAACAGGCCGGCCTCGTTCGCGCGGAAGATGAACGTGAACGCCTCGAGCGGCTTGTCCGTACCGAGCCACGTGAACTTGCACTTACGCCAGTCGAGCGACGGCTGGAACGTCTCGGCGTATTGGTCGCGGATCAGGCTCTTCACGCCGTCGCCGCCCAGCAGGAGGTCGCAGTCGGCCTTGACCGCGTCGATGTCCTCCACGTCGCGCTCGAATTCGATGGCGACGCCGAGCTCCTCGCAGCGCGCGTGGAAGATCTGCAGCAGCCGCTTGCGCGACATGCCGCAGAACCCGTGGCCCGTGCTGCGGACGCAGACGTCCTGGTGGAAGTTGTCGATGTCCGTCCAGTACGCGAACTCCTCGGTGATCCGCGCGTACGACTCCGGATCGGCGACCTCGAAGTGGCCCAGGGTCTCGTCGGAGAACACCACGCCCCAGCCGAAGGTGGCGTCCGGGGAGTTGCGCTCCATGAGTCGGATCTCGGCCTCCGGGAAGGCCTTCTTCATCAGGATGCTGAAGTAGAGGTTGCCGGGTCCCGCGCCGACGCCGAGGATTCGCATGGGCTCTCCGCTGCCATGCCGCCGCGCGCTACGCGGGGCGATGACCTTGGGCCCGAGGGTATCCGCCGCGGGCCCGAAGGACCGTGCCTGGGCGTAGCGATGGGAGGCAGCCGTCCCATCCATTGCGCAGCCGTCCCCAAGCCCCTACGGTGGCGGCCCGTCCCGCTTCCTGGAGGTGTGCATGCCCCGGCCCATCCGCTCTCTCGCGCTCCTGTTCGTCGTCTGCCTCGTCTGTGCTCCGGCCACGGCCGAAGAGCCCAAGACGGTCGAGGTCAAGCGCATTCCCTTCGGCGATGTGGTCGAGGCCAAGGGCACCTTCGTGCCGGCCGACGCACACGCCATCGAGATCGACGTCGAGGCCTACGGCGGCCCGTTCGAGATCGAGGAGGTCGCGCCGTTCGGGCCCGTCGAGGAGGGCCAGCCGCTGATCCGCTTCAAGCGCAAGTGGTACGAGCGCCAGATGGAGCGCGCCCAGATCGACGCCGAGCTCTCGCGCCTGAAGTTCGAGCTGCAGGAGAAGTCGTTCCGGCGCCGCCAGGTCTCGCTGCGCCTCGCGAAGATCGACGCCGAGCGCAAGTACAAGCGGGCCCAGGACGACTTCGCCTTCTTCGCGGCCGAGGACGAGACGATGCGCTTCGAGGAGCGCGAGCAGAGCATGCAGTCGCGCCGCGACCGCCTCGAGAACCAGCGCGAGGAGTACGCCCAGCTCGAGAAGATGTACACCTCGGACGACCTGACGGAGGAGACCGAGGAGATCGTGCTCAAGCGCGCCCGTCGCTCGCTCAAGCGGTCGGAGAAGAGCATGAAGTTCAGCGAGCGCCGCCACGAGCGCTGGCTGAAGAAGACGAGGGGCCGGGATCGCGAAGATCGCCAGCTCAAGCTCGAGCAGGCCAAGCTCTCCTACGAGAAGGTGATGGACTCCTCGGACGCCGAGCTCGAGAAGGCCTACCTCGAGCTGAAGAAGGCCCGCATGGGTCTGCGCGACGTGGAGGAGAAGCTCGAGAAGCTGAAGAAGGACGAGGCCCAGCTCGAGCTGCGCGCACCCGTCCAGGGCGTGCTGCATCCGGGCGCCTGGAGCAGCGGCTGGAAGGGCTACGACGCGATGGCGGAGAAGCTCGAGGCCGGCGAGCGCGTCAAGTCCGGCTCGCCGCTGATGACGATCCTCACCGCCGGCCCGATGCACGTGGAGACGAGCGTCGCCGAGAAGGACGTGCTGCAGGTCAAGGCCGGACTCGGTGCGGGCATCACGCCCCTGGCCGACAAGAGCACGACGCTGCGCGCGAAGGTCGCGAAGGTCTCGCGCATCAGCGCGAAGGGCAAGTTCGCGGTCAAGCTCGCCGTCGAAGAAACGGACGAGCGCATCTTCCCGGGCATGGCCTGCGAGATCTCGATCATGGTAACGACCAGCGAGCCGGCGCTCGTCGTGCCCGCGACGGCGATCGCGAACGTCGACGGCAACACGGTCGTCTACGTGGTGGGGAACGACGGCCCGAAGCCCGTCGCGATCGTGCCCGGCAAGGCGCGCGCGGGGCTCGTGAGCGTTGCCAAGGGCCTGAAGGAAGGCGAGAAGGTCCTGGTCGAGGCCCCGAAGCCGGACGCGAAGGACAAGGACGACGCAAAGTCGGACGAGAAGTCCGAGGACGACAAGTAGGCTGATGCCCGTGATCCGCCGCGCTCGCCTGCTGCTGCTCGTTTGCCTCTGCGTCCTGGGCGCCCACGCGCCCGCCGCGGCGGAGCCCGAGCCCGCGAAGAAGCCGCCCACGCTGGAGGAGACCATCCAGAAGGGCGTCCAGTTCCTCGTGACCTCCCAGAATCGGGACGGGTCCTGGGGTTCGCCCGCGAGCAACCTGTACGACATCTATGCGCCGGTACCGGGCAGCCAGCAGGCCTTCCAGGTCGCCTCGTCCGCGCTCGCCCTCGCCGCGCTGATCGAGGCGGGGGGGACGGATCCCAAGGTCGAGAAGGCGATCGAGCGCGGTGCCGCCTGGCTGGTGAAGAACCACGGCGTTCGCCGCGTCTCGCCGAACACGCTCTACAACACGTGGGCCCACGCCTACTCGTTGGCGACGTTCGCGCGGCTGATCGCGCGCGAGAAGGACCCGGAGCGCAAGGCGAAGCTGCGCGCCGAGGCGGCGATCGATGTGAAGCGGCTCGCGAACTTCGAGTTCGTCGAGGGCGGCTGGGGCTACTACAACTTCGGCGTGAAGGGGCGCGATCCAGGCCCCGGCTCGACGGCGTTCACGACGGCGACCGGCCTGACGGCGCTGCACATGGCGGCGGAGCAGGGCGTGAAGGTGCCCGAGCGCCTGATCAAGCGCGGCTTGACGGTCATCCGCGACTCGCGCAAGCCCGACAACAGCTACCTCTACTCCCTGCGCTTCCGCTACGCACCGCAGGTCAACGTGAACCAGATCAAGGGCAGCCTGGCACGCACGCCGGCCTGCCTCGAGGCCACGCTGCGCTGGTCGAAGGACGAGGCCGAGCTCAAGAAGCTGAAGCCCAAGTTCACGATCAAGGCGTTCGAGGACCTCGAGAAGTACGGCCACTTCCTGATGATCGCGCGCAAGTACCCGCGGCCGCACGAGTCCTGGTACCAGAACTCGGGCTACTTCGTGTTCTACGGCTACTACTACGCCGCGCTGATGTTCGACGACGTGCCGGCCGACAAGGCAGCCGTCTACGCGAAGCAGATCGTCGCGCGCCTTGCGCCGCTGCAGGAGCCCGACGGCTCGTTCTGGGACTACCAGCTCTTCCAGTTCCACAAGTACTACGGCACCGGGTACGTCGTGATGACGCTCGATCGCTGCCGGAAGGCGATGGCGAAGAAGCCGAAGTGATGCAGGTCGTGCGCGTCGAGACGTTCGACGACGAACGGCTGGCGGACTACGCGGGCGTCCGGGATCCGGTGCGGTTGAAGTCCCGCGGCGCGTTCCTGGGTGAGGGCCGGCACGTGCTCTCGCTCCTGCTCACGACACCGGGCTATCGCGTGCGCTCCGTCCTGGGCACCTCCGCGACACGGACGTGGATGGAACGTGAGGCCGTGGCCCTTCCCGAGGGCGTGCCCTTCTTCCACATCGCGAGCGAGGCCCTGACCACAGGCTCGGGCTTCCGGTTCCACCAAGGCTGTCTCGCCGCCGTCGACGTACCGGCGCCCACGCCACTCGATGCCCTGATCGAACGGGTCCGCCAGTGCGCCGGCCCGCTGGTCCTGCTCGAAGCCGTGAGCAATCCCGACAACGTGGGCGCGATCTTCCGGACGGCCGCCGCCTTCGGCGCCGCGGGCGTCGTGCTCGACGAGGCCAGCGCGAGCCCGCTCTATCGCAAGGCCGTGCGCACCTCGATGGGGGCCGTGATCCGGCTGCCCTTCCATCACGGCGGACGCATGCTCGACCACATCGAGGCGCTGTCAGGCGCCGGGGTGCGCGTGCTCGCCCTCGCGCCTGACGAGAGCGGTCGCTCGATCGAAGCCGTGCGTCAGGAGCCAGGACCGCGCGCGCTGCTCCTCGGCTCCGAGGGGGAAGGCCTGTCGGCCGCCGCCCTCGACGCGGCCGACCTACGCGTCCGCATTCCCATGGACCGTGCGCTCGACTCCCTCAATGTGGCTGCGGCAGCCGCCATCGCGCTGTACCGTCTGGGCAACCCCGGCGACGCCGAGTCGACCCGCCCATGACGGTTTCGCCCCGCCCGCGTACACCCCATCACCTGCTGGCCTACGTGCTCTCGCTGCCGGAGCGCCTGCTGCGCTTCCTGGCCGGGCTCGTCGGCAGCCTTCTGTTCCTGCTCGCCCGGCTGCTGCCGCGTCCCGTCCGCGAGGGGAAGTTCTATCGCCTCGCCGTGGAGCGCAACATCAAGATGCTCACGGACGACGTCGCCCAGGCAGGCCTCTTCCCCGGCCAAGCGGCGCTCTCCGGTGAGTACGCGACGCGCATGGCGGTGGGGGGCGCGGTCGACAACCTGCTCATCCTCGGCCTGCACGCGTCGCCGATCTGGATCCTGCTCGCCGCCACGGACCTCAGCAAGGGCGCCGCGAAGTTCACCGAGGAGATCGCCGGCGAGCTCAAGGAAGCCGGTGTCTTGGAGGAGGGCTCGCGCCTCGACTCCGTCGATGACGTCCTGGCGGGGCTCGGCCGCCTCTCCGATCGCATGGCCGGCACCCTCGACACCCCGCCGCTCTCCGTCGAGGACATGAAGGCGACGGTGGCCGCCGTCCGCGACGATCTGAAGGACGTGAGCGCGACCACGATGACGCGCGCCGTCGACCTCGACGGCCTGGCCGTGGACCTGATGGGCCTCGCCCAGAAGGAGCACCGCTCGCTGCTCGAGACCACGTCGGGCGTCGCCGTCGGCTCGATGCGCACCGTCGGCAACGTCGTCATCGGCGGACTCGCCGGCGCCGGCGCGACGGTCAAGGTCGCCGGCCGCCGTCTCTGGAACGACGTCATCCTCGACTACGGCGACACGATCCAGCGCATGCACAAGCTCGGCTTCTACGGCTGCCTCGCAGGTGTGCTGTCGCCCCAGGCACGCAGCTCGAAGCGCCTCTTCCACTACCGCTTCGTCACGTTCACCGAACTGGGGTTGTCGTTCCTGCGCTGGAAGCAGGCGCCCTGGCGCCTGCCCTAACCGAGCGTGTTCATGCAACAGCGCTTGTACTTCGTGCCGGAGCCGCAGGGACACGGGTCGTTGCGCCCGATCTTGGCGGCCGGGCGCACGTCCTGCACGACGCGGCCCGCCGCGCGGTCCTTGTAGGCGGGCGTCGAGGCGCGCACCTGGGAGGCGAGCTCACGTCCGCCTGCGAGGCGGCCGACCTCCTCCAGGTCGATCAGGAACGCGGAGACAAGCGCGGGCACCGCGTCGTGGACCGGCAGCGGCAGTTGCAACGCGGCGACGTGGTCGAACATCGCGTGCGCCACGTCGTGCCCCTCGATGTCGGCCGGCGGGGTGCCGCCGTGGCAGGCGCCCTCGAAGAACGCGACGAGCACGGGACCGGCGTTCGTTCCCACGCGGCCCGCCGGCTCGGCCGCTGCCGGGCGCTCCAGGAAGTCCGAGACCCAGAGCTCGATCGTCTCCTGGAGGTGGGGGGGCAGCGGGCCGTGGTCGTGCATGCGCCCGGTTGTACCCCTCGCCATCCCCTCGCGCCCGCTGGACGGAAGTGCTAACCGCGGGCAGCAGCAATATTGACAGGTACCCACTTTTTCGTAGGTAAGGGGTGTTCACGGAGGCGGGAGGGCCGACGATGGCACGCAAGTACTGCTGGAAGACCGGCTGCGACGTCGAGGCGACGCTCAGCGTGATTGGCGGCCGCTGGAAGCCGGTGCTCGTCTGCCACCTGCTCCACGGCCGCAAGCGCTTCGGCGAGCTCCGGCGCCTGGTCGAGAACGCGACCGAGCGCATGATCACGCTCCAGCTCCGCGAGCTGGAGGCGGACGGCGTCGTCTCGCGCCACGTCTACGCCGAGGTCCCGCCGCGCGTCGAGTACGACGTCACGGACTTCGGCCGCTCGCTCGAGCCCATCCTCACCGTCATGCAGGAATGGGGGAGCGCATTCAAGGCTCGCATGCTCGAGGCAGAGGCGAAAGACGGCGAGACCGCAACCATCGCCTGACGGCGAACGTAGGACCCATCGAACCTTGGGATTTCGACGCCCATGGGAGGCGAGTGACACCGATGAGCAAGACAGCGACGACCCCCCGGTCCGACCCGTTGCCGATCCCCACGGGGACCCAGGATCGCCTCGAAGAGGCCCTGTCCCGGCTGCCCTTCGACGCGCATCTGAGCTTCGAGCCCCTCTTCGAGGAGATCGAGCGGCTCGGCCGTGATGCGACGGGAGAGCGACGCGCCGAGGCCCGCGCCCTCATCGAGAGCTTGGGATCGGTCCCGGCCCTCCGCGGCGCGATCAAGGATCCCTCCGTGCTCGAGGCACATGCCGACGCCGTGCGGCAGCTCATGGGCTTCGTGTTTCCCGAGCTCATGGAGGACGAGGCACTGGTCCGTGCGTACTGGCCGTTCGCGCCGGGTGCCTTCTTCACGACGGAGCGGTACCGCGAGGTCTTCGGCGCCGAAGGGGTCCAGATCTCGCAGGCGAACGGCATGGCCAACCGCCAGTACTTCCGCGAGAACATGTTGTTCGCCTACCGGATCCTGTTCATGCATCACTACGGTGTCCACGGCCGACACCGGGCGTTCGTGAAGCAGATCCGCGACACGGACACGGGCCTCGACCGGTTCTTCATGAACGAGGGCAGCATCCGCTTTGCCCGCGTGGACGCCGGCGCCAAGGCGATCCCCCCGCAGCAGGAGTATGCGCGGCTGCTCGAGATGGAGGATCTCGAAGAGCTCCAGCGCCGGCTGCCCCTCGAGGGCGTGACCTACTCCGGCTTCATGTACATCCGCTACGTCGAGATCACCGAGCTCCACAACGTCTCGCTGCTCAAGTCCGAGCTGGTCGTGCCGAATGCGCTACAGCAGTCCGAGCGCATCCAGTCGCGACTCCGCTCGATCCTGGGCTACGACGACCTCGAGGCCGGGTGGGTGCTCCGCTACGAGTCCCGTAACGATCTGCGGCTGTGCAACAACCGTAGTCTGCTGAGCGCTTTCGAGGGATGCATGGCGACCGTCGACGGCTCGGTCTACGAGCAGGTGCTCGCCACGGGCGAGCCGGTCTTCGTCCCCGATCTCGACGAGGTCGAGTGCGACTCGCCCGTCGTGGACCTGCTGCGCTCGCGTGGGTTCCGCAGCGTGGGCCTGATCCCGCTCAAGGAGCAGGACGAGGTCATCGCGTTGCTCGAGCTCGGATCCAAGACCCCCGAGCGCATCACGCCGGCCGCGACCCGCAAGCTCGCCGACCTCCTGGCGCCGCTCTCCGTCGCCGCGCGACGCGAGATGGACGAGGTCAACTCCACGATTGCGCGCACGATCAAGACGCACTGCACCGCCATCCATCCGAGCGTCGAGTGGCGCTTCGAAGAGGCGGCCTACGCGTACACGAAGGCGCTTGCCGAGAATCCGAACGCCACCTTCGAACCGATCGTCTTCGAGAGCGTCCACCCGCTCTACGGGGCCATGGACATCCGCGGGTCCTCGGACAGCCGCAACCGAGCCATCCAGCGCGACCTGCTCGAGCACCTGGCGCTCGCCCGACGCACGCTCACGGAGATCCACGCGGCCCACCCGATGCCGCTGGCGGACTACTACGACTCGGCGCTGGCCGACTTCGAGACCTCGGTGGCCGACGGGTTGAGCTCCGGCGACGAGCTCAGCGTGATCGAGTTCCTGCACTCCCGTATCGAGCCGTTCCTCGACTACCTCCGCGGCAGCGTCACGCTGCCCACGGACGCCGACGCGAAGACGGCAGTCGATCGCTACTACGCGCAGATGGACGCGTCGATCGGCATCCTCTACAAGCAGCGCAAGCGCTACGAGGACTCCGTTGCGCTCATCAACGACACGCTCGCCGCGTTCCTCGACCGTGAGCAGGAGAAGGCGCAGGCGATCTACCCGCACTACTTCGAGAAGTTCAAGACGGACGGCGTCGAGCACAGCATCTACGTCGGCGCGTCCATGGCGGGCTCCCAGGACTTCAGCGAGATCCAGCTGAAGAACCTGCGCCTCTGGCAGCTGACGCTCATGTGCGACACCGCGCGTCTGGCGGAGCAGCTCGTGGCCGACATGGAGGTGCCGCTGCGCACGACGCCGCTGGTCCTCGTCCAGTCCGCGCCGCTGACCCTCCAGTTCAGCCCGGAGGAGAAGCAGTTCGTCGTCGAGGGCTCCTACAACATCCGCTACGAGATCATCAAGAAGCGCATCGACAAGTCGACCATCCGGGGAACGGATGAGCGACTCACCCAGCCCGGCCACCTGGCCGTGATCTACACCCAGGACACGGAGGGCGAGGAGTACGCGCGCTACTTCGAGTACCTGGCCGGAAAGGGCTACCTCACCGCCGATGTCGAGCAAGTCGAGCTCCACGACCTGCAGGGCGTCAGCGGGCTTCGCGCGCTTCGGGCTCCGATCGTGCTCGACTGACGGCGGTGCGTCACGCACCGCCGTCGAGCGAAGGGGTCTTGCTGAGAACGGGCGCCTACGGCATGCGGTACACGATCCGCAGCCACGGCGTGCCGTCGGTGATGCCGGCGGAGAAGTCGCCAAGGCGCACGAAGTCCGTACCGCTAGCAACCGCGATGGCGGGGAAGGCCACCTGGAAGTCGATGGTCGTCGCGCCGCGCGCGAGCTCGCTCAGGACCTGGTCGCGGACCTGGACGATGCGCGGGCCGAGGGCCGGATCATTGCTCAGCACCTGCGAGCTCAACGGCGAGGCGTGGTACCCGGCCTCCGTGACGGTCGCGCCGTAGCGAACGTGGTTGAGGAGGATGTCGCCGAAGCGCGTGAATGGCGAGCCGACCACCTCGTTCTGGGACAGCTCGACGGTGGCCTCGACGATCTCGGCGCCGGCCGGGATCTCCAGACGGAAGCGCAGCAGGCCCTTCATGCCGAGCGGGTTGCCCCTGTCCATGACGCCGGTCAGGAGGAAGGGGTGGGTGAGTCCGGCCGCGACGTGGCCGGCGGTGAGCTCACCGCCGGCGACGGGGGTGGCGCCGTAGATGCGCAGCTCGGCGGTGGCGGGACCGCCACTGCCTCCGCCGCCGCAGGCGGGCAGGACGAGGATGCTCGAGAGGATGAGGGCGAGGGTCGTGAGACGCATGGGATCACTCCGTTCGGTGTGCCCCCAGAACGGTGGACCGCGGTGGATTCGCGACATGCGAAGTCGGAAACGTCCCAGGTCGTTATGCGAAAGCGAGTTAGGACGGCCGGCGGCGCCGGGAGGGCCGCCTTTCGGCCCTTGCCGTGAAGGGGTCCTCGGGCCACGCGTGCTTCGGATAGCGGCGGCGCAGCTCGGCGCGTACGCCGGCGTACGTGTTCTTCCAGAACGACGGCATGTCGTCGGTGATCTGCTGCGGCCGGTGGTTGGGCGCGAGCAGGTGCATCAACACCTTCACGCGACCGCCCGCCACGCACGGGGTCTCGAGCAGGCCGAACACCTCCTGGATCCGCACGGCGAGCACGGGCGGACTCCCGACTTCGTAGCGAAGGCGGATGCGGCTGCCGCTGGGCACCTCGATCCGCTCCGGGGCCTCGCGATCCAGCCGCTGCATCTGCTCCCAGGTCAATCGTCCCCGCAGGTGATCGAGCAAGGGGGCCTTCCGTAGCTCCGCGAAGGAGCGTAGGCCCCGCGCAAGGTCGGGTAGGAGATCGCGCAGCGCGTCGTCATCGAGTGCAGGCAGGTCGAGCTCAGGTCGCCACGCGCGCAGGCAGGCAACGCGCGTTCGCAGCGACGCCACGACGTCGTCGTCGAGAGGCAAGGCCGCCGAGAGGTTGGCGGTGGCCGCTTCGACCAAGGCGGTCTCGACGAGCGGGCCGCGCGCGACCTGGACCGCCACCTCCTCGAGCACGAGGTCGTCGTAGCACACGCGACGCGTGCCGCGCACGCTCTCCGACTCGGGATCGAAGGCGGCCACCTCCGCCGTGCGCACGCGCTCCGGTGGGAGCCAATCGCGTTCGATCATCGACGCGCGCCGCACCCAGGCCTCGGCCCGCTCGCCGCGTCGTCCTGCATCCACGTCCACCGCGACGAACAGCTCCGCTTCGCGCACGGCCGAGGCCGGATCCAGCCTGAGCCCGCGGCCGCCGCGCATCACGGCACGTTCGCTCTTCTGCTCTCGCCGGCGCGCGACGCGGTCGGGGTAGGCGGCGAGCACCGCGCGCAGGACGGCCTCGTCGGCGTCGCCTTTCTCGTGCGTACGACCGAGCAGTCGCGCGAGCTGACCCTGCGCGCGTAGCGCTTGGCGCGCGGGACCGCGCCGCAGCTCACGGGGGCCTGCATCGAGTCGGCGGTGCTGCGCGAACGCCTCCAGGGCCTCCACCGCGTCCAGCACGTCGGACGGACCGACGTGGTCCACGTGCACGCCGCGGGGCAGGCGCACGAAGGGGTCGCGGTCGGAGAGCGACGCCGCAGCAAGCGCGATGCGCCGGCCATGACCCACGCGTTCCGCCTCCACCAGCATGCGGGCGAGACGCGGGTGCACGGGCAGGCGCGCCATGGCCGCGCCCGTCGGCGTCAAGCGACCGTCCTGCATCGCCTCGAGCCGGGCGAGCAGGGTCGTCGCCGCGTCGAGGGCGTGAGCCGGGGGCGCCTCGAACCAAGGGAAGCCCTCGATGTCGGTCTCGCCGAAGGACAAGAGCTGGAGCACGGCGCCGGCGAGGTCCGCGCGCGCGATCTCGGGTGCACGACGCGCATCGAGGCGCGCGTCCTCGGGCTTGCTCCAGAGACGTACGCACGTCCCCGGCCCGGTGCGTCCTGCGCGGCCCGCGCGCTGGTCGGCGGACTCGCGCGCGATGCGCACGGTCTCGAGCCGTTCGAGCCCCACGGAGGGGTCCACACGCGGCAGGCGCTCGAGCCCGCTGTCGATCACGAGCCGGACGCCGGGCACCGTCAGTGAGGTCTCCGCGACGTTGGTGGCGAGGATCACGCGACGCCGCGGACCCGACTCGAGCGCGGCGTCCTGCCGACGCGCATCGAGCTCCCCGTGCAGCGTCCGGATGTCCACCTCGGCGCGCACCGGCTCGCGGGTGAGCAGCTGCTCCGTCCGCGTGATCTCGCCGACCCCCGGCAGGAACACGAGCGCGTCGCCCTCCGTGCGCGGCAGCGCATCGATCAAGGCGGCGCGCACCTCGCGCTCGAGCCGCGCGTCGGGTGCCGTAGCACGGTGCTCGATCTCCACGGGGAAGGTCCGGCCCGACGTCTCGATCGTCGGCGCGTCGCCCAGGAACGCGGCGACGGGGGCGGGGTCCAGCGTGGCGGACATCACGACGAGCCACAGGTCCTCGCGCACCTCGGTGCGCACGCGCTGTGCGAGCGCCAGGGCCAGGTCCGAGGCGAGGCTGCGCTCGTGGAACTCGTCGAACACAACGGCGCCGACGCCTTCCAGCAACGGATCGTCCTGCAGCCGACGCAGGAGGATGCCCTCCGTGATGACAAGCAGCCGCGTATCGCGGCCGGCCTTGCGCTCGAAGCGCACCTGGTAGCCCACCTCCCCGCCCAGCGGTGTGCCCCGCTCGGCGGCGATCCGCCGCGCGGCCGCGCGCGCCGCGACACGCCGAGGTTCGAGCACCACCACCTCGCCCTCGACCGCCTCGAGCAGGGCCGGCGGGACGCGTGTGGTCTTGCCGGATCCGGTGGGGGCCTTCAGCACGACCGACCCCGCTCCACGCAGTGCGTCCACGAGCTCGGGCAGGACGGCATCGACGGGAAGCGGCTCGCGGCGCACGGGCCGAGGGTAGGCGCAGGCCGCGCAACGAGAGAGGGGGAATGGCCCTCCCCGCAGGACAGCGTGGGCGCACGTCGTCCGGAACGGTGCGCTCTTCCGTGGATGGGCCGCGTTCAGGGCGCCACTCCCGATCTAGCATGCGGCGTCTGGCGCAGGTACGCGCGTGTCGCTCCACGCCCCATGAGGACCATCCATGCCCTCCCTCGAAGTCTCGCTGCCCGAAGTTCCCGACGGCGTTCGCATGGCCCTGGCGGAAGCGCTCACGCAGGCATTCACCGAGAGCACGGGGCATGCAGCGGAGATCTTCGGGATCCGGTTCTTCGAGTACGAACCAGGCCGGGCTGCTCAAGGGGGGCAGCTGATCGACCGTGCGTATACGAACCCCTATCTGCACATGGTGCTCTACACGCCGCGCCTGACCCGCACAGCGAAGGGCGACGTGGCGCGCTCCCTGACCGACGCGTTCGTGCAGGCAACCGGTCGATCGAGCTGGAAGCCGGTGATCCACATCTGCGAGCACCCATACGAGAACGTCGTGGTGAACGGAGCGCTGTTGAGCGACACGTACCCCGAGCTGGCCAACCGGCCGTTCTACTACCCCACGCGAGACGCCGCACCGTAGCGGGCCTCGCAGCCGCTGCTCAGCGCTTCGCGAGCAGGCGGGCGAGGGCGCGGATGGTCCGTGGGGTCGTCCCGCAGCAGCCGCCGATCAGGCGCGCGCCGAGGTCGAGCCAGCGGCGCGCCTCCTTCACGTAGGCGCGGTTCGACACGCCGCCCTTGAAGACCCAGCCTGTCTCGTCGTGGGCGCGGCCGCGCCCGTTGGCGTACACGCCGGCAGGGATCGCCGTCGCTTCGACCACCTGGGCCAGCGCCTCGGTCGCCACGTCGGGGGCGCAGCAGTTGACGAGGATCCCCAGCGGCGCCAACGGCTCGACGGCCGCCACCGCCTCGGCGACCGGCTCACCTGACAGTAGGCGTGCGCCCGGTGCGCACGTGAAGCTGACGAACGCAGGCAGGTTGCCCGCATTGGCGGCCTCGAGCGCAACGCGCGCCTCGCGGATCGTGTTCATCGTCTCGATCAACGCGCACGCGGCACCTGCGGCGACGAGGTGGCCGATGCGTACGCCGTGCTCGAGCGTCAGCGTGCGGTCGTCGGGCACGAGGTCGGGCTCGTAGCAGTCCTCGACAGGGGCGACCGAACCCGCGACGAGGATGGGGGCGGTGGGCCGTGCGGCGGCCACGCCCTCGCGTGCGAGGCGCACGGCGAGCTTGTTCAGCTCGCGCGTTCGGGTGGCGAGGCCGACCTTGCTGAGCGTCGTGCGGTCGGTGCGGAAGGTGTTCGCCGTCACGATCCGGGCGCCCGCACTGACGTAGTCGGCGTGGATGCTGCGCACGACCTCCGGCGCCTCCAGCATCGCCGCTGTCGCCCAGAGGGGCAGCGGGGTCGCCACGCCGCGCCGAAGGAGCTCCGTCCCCACAGCGCCCGAGAGCAGCAGGGGCGCGTCCGCGAGCATGGCCTCGAAGCCCTGGCGAACGGGGTGCATGCACCCGGCGTACTTGCAGGAGGCGGATTCATGAAGGAAACATTGGCACCCGGACCCGTGGCGTTCGGGGGCTGCGGAAGCCTGTCGATAGGATCGGCAGTCCCCGCCCTCAGGGAGCCGAACCACCTATGGCCGACATCCTGGTCGTCGACGACGAGGCCACGATCCGCGAGCCCTTGGCCGCGTTCCTCCAGAATCTCGGACACACCGTGACCGAGGCGGCGGACGGTCTCGACGCGCTGACGCGCCTCACGGAGCGCGACTTCGACCTCGTCCTGACGGACGTGATGATGCCCAGGATGAACGGCTTCCAGCTCCTGGAGCGGGCGCTGCCGCACCTCCAAGAGCGCACGCCGATGCTCATCCTGAGCTCGATGGACGACGAGGAGGGCGTGCAAGCGGCGATCTTTGCCGGCGCCTTCGACTACCTGCTGAAGCCGTGCGACCCGGAGCGCGCCGAGCGCATCATCGGCGACGCGCTGGCCCAGCGACGCGAGTGGTTGCAGCGGCTCGGACCGTACCGCGCCAAGGGCGCCCCGGTGCCCAAGGAAGTGCTCAAAGAGCAGCCGGTGCCCAAGGAGAAGGTGCCGCAGAACGTGCCCTTGTCCGGCAAGATCGCGCTCAAGAAGCGCGCCGGCGTCGTGTCCGTGAATGCGCCGGGTGCCGACGCCTCCGCGGAGACGCAGGCGCCTTCCGGCGGCGGGCTCCTGGGGCTGCTCAAGGGGCTCTTCGGCCGCAAGGCGGCGTAGCCGACCCTCAGGCTCGGCGCCGCCAAGGAATCGTGATGACCGGGATGCGTTGCCCCCGGTGACGTGCCGCCTGCTGTCTATGCTGGTGCGTCGCCTGGAGACCCTCCGCATGCGCCGAACCGGCCTTCTCGTGCTCCTCGTCCTGCTTTCGTTCGCGGGGGTCCACGCCCACGCCGACGAAGACAAGCCGGCCGCCCCCGACGTCGAGATCACCCTGCTTGAAGAGGGGGAGGGCGAGCCGGCAGCCGACGGCGATCGCGTCACGATCGACTACGTGATGTCGCTCGCGGACGGCACCGAGATCGGCAGCACCCTCGCGCGAGGGCGGCCGTTCGAGCTGCTGCTCGGGGACGGCGCCGCGATCGAGGGCATGCTGCGCGCGCTGCGTCGGCTCCGGGTCGGCGACAAGGCACGCGTGCAGATTCCCAGCGCGCTTGCGTACGGAACGCGCGGTAAGCCCTCGCGCACGAAGGGCAAGCCGATGGTCGTGCCGCCCGACACGGACCTCGTCTACGAGATCACGGTGCGGCGCATCCTGCGCAAGCCGCGCTTCCCCGAGGTGGAGGCCGCCGCGGCCGAGACGACCCAGAGCGGGCTCAAGTACTGGATCCTGAAGCGCGGCCAGGGGCTGCCCGCGCAGCCCACGCAGCGCGTGCGGATGACCTACTCCATCTGGAACCAGAGCAAGGCGCTCGTGCACTCGACCGCCGCGGACGAGCACTGGCTCGACGGCCAGGCCGCGGAGCTGCGCTTCGTGACGCCGCGGCGCACCCCGCGCGGCGCAGTGATCTTCCAGAAGGGCGAGGCCTTCCTGAAGGAGGCCGCGGTGCTCATGACGCCCGGCATGCGCTGTCTCTTCGAGGTCCCCGCGGACCTCGCGTGGGGTAATCAGTCGCCCGACCGACGCTTTCCCCCGGGTTCGACGACCTGGTGGGACCTCGCCCTCGACGAGGTCTCCGAGATCCCGACGTTCCAGAAGCCGGACCTCGCCAAGTTCACGACCACGAAGAGCGGGCTGAAGTATCGGGTCCTTGCGGACGGGACGGGGCGCAGCCCCGCGCGCAACAACCTGGTCGAGGTGCACTACCAGGGATGGAGCGAGAGCGGGAAGCGCTTCGACTCCTCGCTGCATCGCGGGCGGAGCCAGGGGTTTCCCGTCTCGGGCGTCGTACCCGGCTTCCGCGAAGGCCTCCAGCTGCTGAAGGAGGGGGGACGCGCGATCTTCGTGATCCCGCCGAACCTGGGCTACGGCGCCAATCCGCCGCCCGGCTCGGGGATCGCCAAGAACGCCACGCTCGTCTTCGACGTCGAGCTCATCAACGTCAAATAGGCGCAGCGCAGAGGTTCACGCGGGCTGCGCGCCGGGCGTGCGGCCGCTGAGGGGCCGCGCCGGCTCGACGATCCACGCGCCGTCATCCGCCGGCGTCTCGGGCACGACGAGGAGCTCTGCCTCCGGCTGGAGCTGCGTGGGCGCGACCGCCGAGGCGCCCGGCGTCGTGCAGGCGCTGGCCTCGGTGGCGCCGAGGAACGTGGCGAAGGCGAAAGCAAGGGCGATGCGGCGCATGGGTCGTCTCCAGGTGGGGGCCAGTGGGGCCCATTCACCCTGGAGTACGGATCGATGGCGCGGCATCGCAGCGATGCGCCGCGAAAGCGATCAGTTGTCGCTGTTGTAGCCGATCAGCCAGCTGTCGAGATAGGCGCCCGGATCTAGCGCACCAACACCGACGGGGTTCAGGAAGACCGTGAAGCGGAACTGCACGAACTCGTCGCCGTTCAGGCTGGCCATGTTGTCGATGCCGGGATTGCCGACATTGTCCGGCGCCCGCGTCACGCTGCCCGGGTGCCCGGCGTTCCAGTCCGGGGCCGTCTCGATGCCGGAGTCGGTGAAGTAGCCGATCGTGCGCCAACCGTTGCCGGTCAGCTCGCGCGTGCCGTCCAGCTCCATCCCGTAGCTCTGGGCCTCGATCAACAGCACCACGCCGCCGACGCCCGGGCTGGTGATCGCAGGGGCGCCCGCGACGAAGTGGGACTGGTTGGGCTCCGCGAACGTCGGGTCGAAGGGGCCCACCTGGAAGGGCTCGGTCGTCGCGAACGGCGTGAGCCCGCCACCGCTGAAGCGCGTGGCGTCGAACACGCCGCGATGGAAGCCCGACTCGCCTTCGGCCGGGACGACGACGGCGCCGCTGTTGTAGCCGCTGATGATCGAGTCGCCGTCCTCGAAGACAAGCCGCCCGAGGCCCCCGTTGCCACCCGCGTTGACGGGAGGCTGGTTACCCTGGGACTGCCCGCCGGCCCCGCCCGGCCCGCCGGCGGCCGTCACCACGGCCAGCGGACCCAACGTGATGTCGTTGGGCGTGAGCAGGCGTAGTCCCCCGCCGCTTCCGCCACCACCGCCGCCCGTACCGGGCTGCCACGTGTAGTTCGGGTTGAACGGCTGCGTGGCCCCACTGCCGCCGGGCGATCCGGCGACGTCGATCGTGCCGAAGATGCTGATGTCGCCCCCGGCCGTGATGTCGAGGAAGCCGCCGCCGGCCCCGCCTGCGCCGCCCGTGCCGCGCCCGGCGTTGCCGGTGAAGGGACGGATCTCACCGCCCGCGCCGCCGCCGCTGCCGGCCTCGGCCTTGCGCAGCGTGTCGTTGCTGTTGCCGTACTCCCCGCCGCCGAGGCCGTCGGCGGCCAGGTCCAGGGTCGTGGGGGCGGAGCCCGAGCCGAGGGTCTGCCCATCGGTTCCTGCCGACGCATGACCGCCGCCGCCGCCCCCCGGGGAGTTGCGGTTGTTGGGGTTCGTCTGCGCGCCCCAGCGCACGGACGAGTTGCCGTGGCCGCAGCCGGGGCCCGTGTCGGTGCCGACGGACGGATTCACGTTGCTGCCGGTCATGTAGTAGCCCTGGAGGCCGCTGCCGGAGTAGCGCGCGGGGACGCTGGTGCCGTTGCCTGACAAGCACGAGCCGCCGTTGCCGCCGCCTGCGACGCCGGTGCCGCCGGTCGAGCCGGAGGTGGTCGTGGACGCGCCGGCCTGGCCGCGTCCCTGGGGCGCGCCGTTGGCCTGGTCGCCGCGGCCCAGGATGCGTCCGCCGGCCTCGACGACGGCATCGCCGCTCACGAGCAGGATCGCCGGATTCGAGCCGACGATGCGCACGGTGACGCCGCTGCGCACGCGCAGGGTTGCGAACTCCCAGATCACGGCCGTGGAGCCATCGGTGCTGTTCACGCACGAGTTCGAGGCGCCCGTGTCGAGGTTGATGTTGCCGCTCGGATCGAACATGTCCCGCGCCGTGTCGTTGAGCTGGAACGGCGCCGTGCACCCGGAGGCATCCGACTCCGGCAGCGAAGGCTGGTCGAGGATCGGGCCGTTGTCGCCGTCGCCGGCGAAGAGCAGGAACCCCTGCACGAGGCTCGGTGAGCGCGCGGAGTTCACGTCCGCCGTCGTGGAGGATTCGTTGTACGGCGTCTCGCCCTCGTTCTCGATCGTGATCTGTCCCGGGGGGTTGTCGAGGTTCTGCGTGGTGAAGGACCCGATGAAGGGCGACAGGAACTGGCCCCCGAAGTCCGCGATGTTGGTCGTCAGGCGCACGACGAGGAGCGCGTTCTCCGGCAGGATGCCGCCGAGCTCGGGCTGAAGCGGATCCTGGCCGTGCAAGGGTGAGATCACGATCTGCGTCTGGTTGAAGTCCTGCACGAGGTGCACGCTCGCCGGTAGACGCTGGACGCCGCCCGGCCATGCCGAGCCGGTATCCGAGCCCCAGCTGTAGTGGTCCGTCGGCGCACGGTCCGACGTGTCGGCGCCGCCCGTGACGAAGCCCGACAGGTTGCCGCCGGGAACGGGCACCGACTGTCCGTAGGTCCCGCCGACCTCGGGGACCTCGACGATCACGGTCGCGCTGGACACCGTGCACGGGTCCACGTTCTCGCTCAGCGTCACGACGATGCGCTGGCGATTGCCCGCACTGCCCACGTCGGTCGCCTCCGCGCCGGTCGACGGCGTCATCCCGGTGACGGTCGGGGTGGTGCCCGCCACCTGGTCGGTGAACTTGGCCGGATCGGTCTCGCTGCGCGTGTGGAACTGCCACGTGGTCGTCGTGTCGAGCTTCTGGCCCGACGTGTTCTGGATGGCGAACTCCTCCGGCCAGCCGATCAGCTGCACGCGATAGTCGGTGTCGGCGTCGAAGGCGCCGTCGGAGAGATCGCAGAGGCTGGCGAGACGGGGCTCGAAGGTGACGACGTCCCCGCTCACGATGAAGGTGCCCGGCACGTTCCGCCCGAACGAGGGGCCCTCGCGGATCTGGATCGACGCGGACGTCACGGTGGCGGCGTTGACCGGCTCGCTGAAGCGCCACTGCAGGATGGTGTTGAGCGCGACGTTGTCGACGTTGGCTTGCAGGAAGCTGAGCAGCACGAGGCCCTGGCCGTCGCCGCCGGGTCCGGGGCCTCCCTTCCCACCTCCGCACGAGGTCATGCCGCAGAGAGCCACGGCCAGGGCCAGGACCACGAGGGTGTGCCGCAGTCGGGCACCCCCCTCGACGCGCTGCGCTGCGTTCGACATGCCGCCTCCGAAACGCACGTGGGATGCAATGGGAGGAGGACCGCGAGCCTGCTCCTCCCGGGACTATTGGGAAGAAACGGGCGCGAGAATGCCAGCGTCTAACG